>NZ_JBHXTG010000033.1:0-41070 GCF_042677465.1 Kitasatospora sp. NPDC127111 | reverse complement strand
ACGCAAACCGTGATTCTGTTTGTTGTTGTGGGTTTTTTTTTGTGTATCAGAGCCCGCGGGGGGGCCGCCGCCCCCCGGGTGGGGGCCACCGGCGTGTTCGGGCCCGCCGCGCCCGCCGACCGGTCGGCGCGCCCGGGCCGTCCGGTAGGCGACCCCCAACGGACCTGTGGGGCCGGGCCGTTGGCGACCGGCGAGGCCAATCGGCCCGCGCCGCACCGCTCGTCATGCCCACGGCCGTCAACTGGTACAGACCTATTGCCAGTTGCCGGCCGGCTCCCTACCCTCGGGGAGCACAGGATCCTCCGCGGCAACCCGACGGCCCGAGGTCTCCGCTCCGCGCTGCCCCACGGCCGGAGCGCTCGCACACCGCTCCACGCACCTGACACCTCCCCACGGGTATCGGGGCGCCCCGGCATGCCCGGAGGCCCCGGGACAGGAGCCACATCCATGCGCAGACGTCGGATCAAGCTGCCGCTGCTGGCGGCCGGTACCCTGCTCGTCCCGCTGCTCGCCGTCTCCCTGCCGGGCGCCACCGCCAACGCCGCCGGGTCCGCCACCGCCGCCTTCACCAAGGGCAGCGACTGGGGCAGCGGCTACGAGGGCGCCTACACGATCACCAACGGCTCCGCCGCCCCGGTCAACGGCTGGACGCTCGAGTTCGACCTGCCCGCCGGCAACACCGTCGCCTCGCTCTGGAACGCGACGTACACCACCGCGAGTTCGCACGTCACGGTCAAGAACCCGAGCTGGGCCGGGAGCCTGCCGCCCGGCGGCACCTACAACTTCGGCTTCAACATCGCCTACTCGGGCAGCTACAAGCCGCTGCTGAACTGCAAGCTGAACGGCCGGCCGTGCGACGGCGGCGGCGAGGACCGGACCGCGCCCACCGTGCCGGGCGGCCTCCAGGCCGGCAACACCACCCAGACCACGGTCGACCTGTCCTGGACGGCGAGCACCGACGACGTCGCGGTCACCGGCTACGACGTGTTCCAGGGCGGCACCAAGGTGGCCACCACGGACGGCGCGACCACCGCGGTCACCGTGCAGGGCCTGACCGCCGGCACCGCCTACCAGTTCACCGTCCAGGCCTTCGACGCCGCGGGCAACCGCTCGGCCGCGGCCGGCCCGGTGAGCGCGACCACCAAGCCCCCGGTCGACCCGGACAAGCAGCCGCCGACCACCCCGGGCACCCCCGCCGTCTCCGGATCCGACGCCAACAGCATCTCGCTGACCTGGGCCGCCAGCACCGACAACGTCGGCGTCACCGCCTACGACGTCTACAACGGCGGCGCGCTCGCCGCGACCGTCACCACGCCGTCCGCCACCGTGGGCAACCTGGCGCCGGACACCTCGTACACCTTCACCGTGAAGGCCCGCGACGCGGCCGGCAACGTCTCCCCCGCCTCGGGCCCGGCGACCGGGAAGACCAAGCCGGGCGGCAGCAACCCCGGCGCCCTGAAGATCGGCTACTTCACCCAGTGGAGCATCTACGCCCGCGGCTACAGCGTGAAGAAGCTCGACACCTCGGGCTCGGCCGGCCGGCTCACCACGCTCAACTACGCCTTCGCCAACATCCATCCGACCACCAAGCAGTGCTTCATCACCAACAAGGCGGCCGGGCCGGACAACGACCCGAACGCGGGCGACGGCGCCGGTGACGCCTGGGCCGACTTCGGCAAGGGCTGGGACGCGGGCAGCTCGGTGGCCGGCACCACCGACACCTGGGACCAGAAGCTGGCGGGCAACTTCAACCAGCTGAAGCAGCTCAAGGCCAAGTACCCCCACCTCAGGATCCAGATCTCGCTGGGCGGTTGGTCCTACAGCAAGTGGTTCTCCGACGCGGCCGCCACCGACGCCTCGCGCAAGGCGCTGGTCAGCTCCTGCATCGACATGTACATCAAGGGCAACCTCCCGGTCATCGACGGCCGCGGCGGCCCGGGCAGCGCGGCCGGCATCTTCGACGGCATCGACCTCGACTGGGAGTGGCCGGCCTCGGGCGGGCACGACGGGAACATCTTCCGGCCCACCGACAAGGCCAACTACACGCTGCTGGCACAGGAGTTCCGTCGCCAGCTGGACGCGCTCGGCGCCACCACCGGCAAGCACTACACGCTGAGCGCCTTCCTCCCGGCCGACCCGGCGAAGATCACCGCGGGCATCGACGTCCCCGGCCTGTTCGGCGCCTTCGACTTCGCCACCGTCCAGGGCTACGACTACCACGGCGGCTGGGAGACGAGCACCAACCAGCAGTCCGCGATCAAGCTCGCGGCCGGCGACCCGTCCACCCCGGACCGCCGGTTCAGCTCGGAGATCGCGATCAACGCGTACGTCGGCGGCGGCGCCCCGAAGAGCAAGCTCACCCTGGGCATCCCGTTCTACGGGCGCGGCTGGACGGGCGTGCCGCGCGGCACCACCAACGGCCTCTTCCAGAGCGCGACCGGCCCGGCCCCGGGCAGCTACGAGGCCGGGTTCGAGGACTACCACAAGCTCAAGGAGTACGCGACCAGCGGTGGTTACACCCTCTACCGGGACCCGGTCGCGGGCCACGCCTACCTCTACAACGGCTCGGTCTTCTACACCTACGACGACCCGACCGAGATGGCCCGCAAGACCGCCTGGATCAAGTCCCAGGGGTTGGCCGGCGCGATGATCTGGGCCTTCGACGGTGACACCGCCAACGGCGAGCTGATGGCCGCGGTGGACAACGGCCTGAAGTAGGCCGCCCGGGGCCGACCATCCCACCGGCCCCCCACCCGCCTGGCCCGTCGCCCGCTCAGCCGGCGCGGCGGGCCAGGTGCACGACGTCCGGAACCCCGCGGGCGACCGGGATCTCGTGGGTCACCACGTCCGAGAAGCCCGCCGCGCGCAGCGCCTCCTCGAAGGCCGGGGAGGGCTGCGCGCTCCACACCGCCAGCACGCCGCCCGGCTGCAGCCGGTGCCGGAGCACCGCCAGCCCGTCCGCGCCGTACAGCCCGGCGTTGGAGTCGGTGACCGTCCAGTCCGGGCCGTTGTCGATGTCGAGGCAGAGCGCGTGGTAGCGCTCGCCGTCCGCCCCCGCGAGGTACTCCAGCAGGTCGGTGTGGAGCACCGCCACCCGCTCGTCGTCCAGCGCCCCGGCCGAGAAGTCGGCCAGCGGGCCGGTCCGGTGCCAGTCGATGATCGCGTTCTCGCGCTCGACGACCGCGATCCGCCCCCAGCGCGGCTCGGCCGCCGCGTACGCCAGCGAGAAGCCGACGCCGAGCCCGCCGATCAGCACCGACGGCCGCTCGACCGCGGCGCCGGTCCGGTCCAGCTCGTCCAGCGCGGCCTGGATCAGCAGCCGCTCGGAACGCCCGTCGGCGGTGTCCATCAGGAAGCAGCCGTTGGCGATGATCTCGAAGTGCCGGCCGCGCTGCCGCAGCACCACCTCGCCGAAGGGGCCCTCCCGCCGGTCGAGCGTGACGACGGCGTCGAGGCCGTCCCGTGCGGGCAGTGCGGTGGACATCCGGATTCCTCTGGGTACTCGGGTGCGCGGACTACCCGCCCGACAATAGCCGAGGCCGGACACCGTCCGGTCATGTCGTGATCAGCACCCCCGCGTAGGAGACGCCCGCCACCATCACCCAGGACCCGAGGCCGAGCAGCGCGATCCGGCCGCCGGTGCGCACCATCGTCGGCAGGTGCACCGCACTGCCGAGACCGAACAAGGCGGCCGCCAGCAGCAGCTCCTGGGCGTCCCCGGCCAGGGTGAGCGCCCGGTCCGGCAGCAGGCCGGTGGTGCGCAGCGCGATCATCGCCAGGAAGCCGGCGACGAACAGCGGGACGATCGGCGGGCGTTTCCCGGTCTTCACCTCGTGTTCACC
The DNA here is from genome assembly GCF_042677465.1 of Kitasatospora sp. NPDC127111. Taxonomy (NCBI): domain Bacteria; kingdom Bacillati; phylum Actinomycetota; class Actinomycetes; order Kitasatosporales; family Streptomycetaceae; genus Kitasatospora; species Kitasatospora sp. NPDC127111. The sequence goes on along the minus strand of NZ_JBHXTG010000033.1, from coordinate 37,228 downwards.
CCGGCGCCGCCTCCGGACCGCCATGGCGACCCCGGCGACCAGCGGTGCCAGCAGCACCACCCGCATCAGCTTGACCAGCACGGCCTCGCGCAGCGCGCCCGCCCCGCCGGTCTGCGCGGTGGCGACGACCTGGCCGACGTCGTGGACGCTGGCACCCACCCAGCGCCCGAACTCGGCCTCGCCGAGGCCGAGCGGGTGCTGGAGCAGCGGGAGGACGGCGATCGCCAGGGTGCCGCAGAGGGTGACCAGCGCCACCGAGGCGGCGACGTCCTCCTCCTCGCTGCCGGCGGCCTGGCTGACCGCGCCGATCGCGGAGGCCCCGCAGATCGAGTACCCGGTGGCGACCAGCAGCGGCTGGTCGCCGGGCAGGCCGAGCCGGCGCCCGAGCCACCAGGTACCGGCGAAGGTGGCGGCGACCACGGCGAGCACCATGGCCACGGTGGCCCAGCCGAGGCCGAGCACGTCGTCCAGGCTGAGCTTGAGGCCGAGCAGCACGATGCCGAGCCGCATCAGCCGCTTGCCGGCCGTGGAGAGCCCGGGCCGGGCGACGCCGCGGACCACCGGTCGCACCCCGGGCAGGTGGGCGGCGGCGATGCCGAGCAGCACGGCGGCGGTGAGCTTGGGCACGGCGGGGACGGCCTGGTGGACGGCGAGCGCGGCGGCCACGCCGAGCGCGGCGAGCAGCAGGCCGGGGGCGTCCCCGCCGAGCGGGGGCAGCGGGCGGGTGCGGACGCGCCGCTCCCGGATGGTCAGTGCCACGCCGCGCTCACCGCTGGTCGTCGGCGGGCAGCCGGTAGACCCGCCGGATGCTGGTGCCCAGCCGGGAGACGTCGGCGCCGTAGACGTGGATCGAGATGGCGGTGGAGCCGCAGGCGTTGCGGACCAGGTGGATGTCGCCGGGCGGGGCGAAGGCGGCGACGCTGCCGGCCGGCCCGACCACGTGCTCGGTCTCGACCAGGTGCGCGGTGCGCCCGTCGGAGACCAGCCGGTAGCGGATCTCGCTCTCCTGTCCGTGGTGGACGCCGGCGACGCACCAGGAGACGTGGTCGTGGATCGGGGTCTGCTGGCCGGGCAGCCAGACCAGGGCGACGACGGAGAAGCTGCCGTCGCTCTCGGCGTGCAGGACGTGCTGGCGGTAGCGGTCGGGGTCACCCTCGCACTGGGCGTCGGTGAGCAGGTCGTCGTGGGTCAGGTGCGGGGCGAGCCGTTCGCCGACCAGGTACGCGGTGAGTTCGGGCGGCAGACCGCGGTCCACGACGGCGCGGATCTCGCCGACCAGGGCGGTCATGCGCTCGGTGAGCCGGTCGCTGCCGACCGTCGCTGAGGGTGTCATGGCAGCAGGTTCGACCCGGTCGACCTATCACGTCCAACGAGGGTTCTTTAGCCGTCCCCCAAACCCCGCTTATGAATCGTCGGCCTCAGCGGGCCGAGGCCGGGGCAGGCCGGGCGCCTCAGCCGACCTCCGGCCACCCCGGCCTCGGTCGGCCCGGCCTCGGTCGGCCCGGCCGCGGCGCCTCAGCAGCCGACCCGGGCCGCGGCGGCCGATCGCAGGTGGTCCAGCACCAGTGCGGTCGCCGGGATCCGGCGGTGCTCGCGCAGCACGTACGCGCAGACCTGACGGCGCAGGTGGGGTTCGACGGCCCGCCCGGTGACCTTGCGGTGGCACATGAACGAGAGCACCAGCGCGGGCATCAGCGCGATCCCCACCCCGGCGGCGACCAGGCTCTGCACGGCGAGGTTGTCGTCGGTGGAGAACACGATGTCGGGCGCGAACCCCTCCTCCGCGCAGACGTGCAGCAGGTTGGCCCGGCAGCGCGGACAGCCGGCGATCCACCGCTCGCCGTCCAGGTCGGCCAGCCGGACGGCGTGCCGCCGGCCGAGCGGGTGACCCACCGGCAGCAGGACGGTGAGCAGGTCCTCCATCAGCGGGATCTCATCCACACCGTCCGGCACCTCGGTGGTGGCACCGGGATAACGGAAGGCCAGGGCGATGTCGCACTCACCCCGGAGCAGCCGCTGGACGGAGTCCGGCGGCTCGGCCTCCAGCAGTTCGACCCGGACGCCGGGGTGCTCGGCGAGCAGCCGGGCCATCGCCTCCGGTATCAGGGTGGCGTTGGCGCTCGGGAACGCGCAGACCCGGACCCGGCCGGCGCGCAGCCGGGCGAGCGCGGCGAGCTGCTGCTGGGCGGCGGAGAGGCTGCCGAGGATCAGCTCGGCGTGCCGGGAGAGCGCCTCGCCCGCCTCGGTGAGCCGCAGCCCGCGCCCGGCCCGGGTGAACAGCGGCACCCCGACCGACCGCTCCAGCGCCTTCATCTGCTGGGTGATGGCGGGCTGGGTGTAGCCGAGTTCACGGGCCGCCGCCGAGTAGGAGCCGGCCCGGACGACCTCGTGGAAGGTCCTGATGTGCCGCGAGTCGAATACCGGCTCCACTGACCCTCCGCCTGCCCGCTCCTGCGCCGGTCCCCCGGCCGGAGCAATCATAAGCAGACTTTGGAGGTCGCAGATCTAACCTCGCGCGCCACTATGGTTTACGGACGAACCGTCCGCACCTCCGCTGCGCCCCCTGCGACCCCGACCCGGCTGGCGGTCACCGGCCGCGCCGGCCCTTCAGCAGCCAGCCCAGCACACCGCCGGCCAGCAGCGTGGCCAGCAGGGCGATCCAGAGCGGCGTGGTCACGGTGAACACCCAGAACTGGATCTCGACCTCGTCGAGGTTGGCGAACAGGAACCACACGGCGAGGACGACGAGGACGCCGATCCCGATGTACCGGGTGGGGACGCCACCGATCTCGCTGCGCCCGGATCCGGACGGGCCGTCTGAAATCTTGCTCACACGCGCAGTCTGCGGGCCGGTCGGCCGGTCCGCCCGGCCACGCGCCCGGGAGTAGCCCGCACGGGGCAGGGTTGCCCCGTGCGGGCTCGCGCCCGGCCGCGGGCGGGCCCCTCTCACCTACCGCTCGTCCCGCCACGAGCGCCAGAGCGCCGCGTACGGACCGCCGGCCGCCACCAGCTCGGGGTGGCTGCCGTACTCGCTGATCCGCCCGCCCTCGACCACGGCGATCACGTCCGCGTCGTGCGCGGTGTGCAGCCGGTGCGCGATGGCGATCACCGTGCGACCCTCCAGCACCCGGGAGAGCGAACGCTCCAGGTGCCGGGCGGCCCGCGGGTCCAGCAGCGAGGTGGCCTCGTCCAGCACCAGGGTGTGCGGATCGGCCAGCACCAGGCGGGCCAGCGCCAGCTGCTGCGCCTGCGGCGGCGTCAGGGCCGTACCGCCCGAACCGACCTCGGTGTCCAGGCCCTCCGGCAGCGCGTCCACCCACTCCCCGGCGTCCACGGCGTCCAGCGCCCCGCGCAGCTCGGCGTCGTCGGCATTCGGCGCGGCCAGCCGCAGGTTGTCCCGCAGGGTGCCGACGAACACGTGGTGCTCCTGGTTGACCAGAGCGACCTCGGCCCGGACCCGCTCGGCCGGCATCCGGGACAGCGCCGCCCCGCCGAGGGTCACGCTCCCCCGGCCCGGCGCGTAGATCCCGGCCAGCAGCCGGCCCAGGGTGGACTTGCCCGCGCCCGACGGGCCGACCAGCGCGACCCGACTGCCCGGGGCGACGTCCAGGCTGATGCCGTGCAGCACGTCGGCGCCCTCGCGGTAGCCGAAGCGGACGTCCTTCGCCTCCACCCGCCGGCCGTCCGGCCGGGCCTGCTCGTCGCCCTCGTGCTCCGGCACCTCGCGGACCCCGACCAGCCGGGCCAGCGAGGCCTGCCCGATCTGCAGCTCGTCGTACCAGCGCAGGATCTGGTCGACCGGGCCGGTGAGGGCCTGGGCGTACAGCACCCCGGTGGTCAGCTGGCCGACGGTGATCCAGCCCCGGACGGCGAACAGCCCCCCGAGCACCAGGGTGCCGAGCACGGCCAGGGCGTAGACCGCATCGATGGTCGGGAACCAGACCGAGCGCAGCCAGAGGGTGTACCGCTCCCACGCGATCCACTCGCCGAGCTTGCGGTCCGTCAGCCGGACGCGGTCGTCCCCCAGGCGCAGCGCCTCGACCGTCCGCCCGGCGTCGACCGTCTCGGCGAGCACGGTGTTCACCGCGGCGTACCCGGCCGACTCGTTGCGGTAGGACTGCGGGGAGCGCCGGAAGTACCACCGGGTGGAGACCAGCAGCAGCGGCAGGCCGAGCAGCGAGGTGAGCGCCAGCAGCGGCGAGGTGAGCACCAGGGCGCCCAGCACCAGCAGCAGCGAGACGACGGCGACGGCCAGCTCGGGCACCGCCTCGCGGACCGACTTGTCCAGCCGGTCGATGTCGGTGGTACCCCGGGAGACGAGGTCCCCGGTGCCGGCCCGCTCCAGGACGCCGGTCGGCAGCGCCACCGAGCGGACCAGGAAGTCCTCCCGGAGGTCGGCCAGGACCCGCTCGCCGAGGATGCTGCCGCGCAGCCGCGACCACCAGGTGAAGGCGGACTGCACGGCCAGCGCCAGCAGGTACCAGCCGACCGCGACCGCGATGGTCGACTCGGCGGTGCCGGTGGCCAGCGACTCGACCAGGGTGCCGAGCACCCAGGGCCCGACCAGCCCGGCGACGGTGGCCACCGAGTGCAGCAGCACCACCGAGGAGAACCCGGACCGGTGGCGCCGGGCGAGCAGCCCCAGGTAGGCGCGGACGGCGGCCGGGGAGCCGACCGGCAGGGTGGTGACCGGCCCCTGCTCCCGTTGGACGGGGGGCTTCATGCGGTGCTCCTCGGCTCGTGCGGTCGGCTGGGGTCGTGCGACGGGATGGGCCGGTGCGGCCGGCTGGCCTCGTGCGACGGGATGGGCCGGTGCGGCCGGCTGGCCTCGTGCGACGGGATGACCTCGTGCGGCCGGCTGGGGTCGTGCGACGGATGCGACTCGTACGCCCCGGACGCGTGGTGCGTCGCGGTGCGACGGCTCCGCCCGCTCATACGCCCTCCCCGACCGGGGCCGGCTCCTCGTCGCGGGTGACCACGGCGCGGTAGGCGGGCTCATCGTGCATCAGCTCCCGGTGCCGGCCCGAGGCGGCGGCCCGCCCGCCCTGGACCAGCACCACCCGGTCCGCCTGGTCGAGCAGCAGGGGGCTGGTCGCGAACACCACGGTGGTACGGCCCTCCCGGTTCTTGCGCAGCCCGGCCGCGATCCGCGATTCGGTGTGCGCGTCGACCGCGCTGGTCGGCTCGTCCAGGACGAGCACCGGCGGGTCGGCCAGCAGCGAGCGGGCGAGCGCCAGCCGTTGGCGCTGGCCGCCGGAGAGCGAGCGTCCGCGCTCGGTGATCCCGGCCCGCATCGCGTCGCCCCCGGAGTCCGGCGAGCCGTCCACCAGGGCGTCCAGCACGTCCTCGGCGCGGGCGGCGGCCAGCGCCTCGGCGGGCGTGACCCGCCCGGAGGCCGGGACGTCGAGCAGCGCGGCCAGGGTGCCGGAGAGCAGCACCGGCTCCTTGTCGTGGACCAGCACCGCCGCCCGCGCCGCGGCCAGCGGCACGGCGTCCAGCTCGGTGCCGCCGAGCCGCACCGACGGCGAGGGCTCCACGCCCTCGGCCAGCGGCACGTGGCCGCCGAGCCGTTCGGCGAGTTCCCCGGCGAAGTCCGGGTCCCCGCAGACCACGGCGGTCAGCTCGCCGGCCCGGGCGGTCAGCCCGGAGGCCGGGTCGTACAGGTCGGACTGCCCGGGCGCGGACAGCTCGGCGTCGTGGTTGCCGCTGGTGCGGCTGAGCGAGAGCACCCGGACCGCCCGCCCGGCGGAGACCCGGGCCACGCTCCAGGCGTGCGCGGCCTCGCCGAGGATCCGCAGCGGCGCGGCCAGGTACGCGGTGGCGCCGTAGACCGCGACCAGGGTGCCGATGCCGATCCGCCCGGTGGCGGCCAGGTGGGCGCCGTACCAGGTGATGCCGACCACGAACAGGCCGGGCAGCAGGACCTGCTGGGCCTGCATCAGCGACCAGACCCGGGCCGAGCGGACGGCCGCCGAGCGGACCTTCTGGGAGGCGGCCCGGTACCGGTCGAGGAACAGCTCCTCACCGCCGATGCCGCGCAGTACCCGCAGCCCCGCGACGGTGTCGGCGGCCAGCTCGGTGGCCTTGCCGCCGAGCGCGCGCTGCTCCGAGTAGCGCCGCTCGAACGGGCCCAGCAGCGGCCAGACCGCGGCGGCCAGCACCGGTACGCCGAGCAGCACGGCCAGCCCGAGCACCGGCTCGACGACCAGCACCGCGGCACTGACGCCCAGCCAGACGATCACCGCCCCGCGGACCCGGGCGGAGAGCTCGACGTACCAGCCGATCTTCTCGACGTCGCCGCTGCCGACCGCGACGATCTCGCCGGTGGCGATCCGCCGGGACAGCCCGGCGCCGAGGTGCGAGGCCTGGCGGGCCACCAGCTGGCGCACCTGGGTGGCGGCGTGGATCCAGTTCCACACCGCCTGGCGGTGCAGCAGGACGGTGCCGAGCGCGGCCAGCGCGGCCAGCGCGAGTGCGGCACCGCCGGCGCGCCAGATGCCGGGGGCGTCGCCGTCGACGGCGGCCTGGACGCCCCGGCCCAGCGGGACCGGCAGGGCCGCCTGGCAGCCCAGCTCCAACAGCGACCAGCAGGCGGCGAGCACCTGGCCGCGCCGCTGGCTGCGCTGGAGCCAGCGCAGGAAGGCGAGGGGGGAGGAGAGGTCGGGGCCGCCGGGATCGGCCAGCGGCAGGGTTGCGAGCGGCATGACGCTCCGTTGGGGGTGGTACGGGCAGGTGGCGGCGCAGCCAACGCGGGTCGCGCGCCGGTGCGAGGGGGGGAGGAGGTCCGGCCGGTGCGGTCACGGCCGAGTGCTGGTCAGGGGTTCTCAGGAGGCCATGGCAGCGAGCCTGCCAATCCGAATGTGACCCACGCAACAGGTTTTCCCCGCCGCGCGCCCCCGCTCACGCCCCTCGCGCGAGCCCGCCGCGCGCCCCGCGAGGACCCCGTCGGCAGCCCCCGCCCGCAGCGCCGGCGGTCCGCCGGGCACCGGCCCCAGCCCGCTGCACGCGCCGGTACCACGCGTCAGAAAATTCTTTTCCGGACCGGGAACAATCGGGCCCCCGCACCGGTTGCTCGACTGGAAGCAGAAGGACGACCAGGAGGGCACCCCGTCCCGTGAGCAACATCCCCAGCGTCACCCTCAACGACGGCTCGCAGATCCCGCAGCTCGGCTTCGGCGTGTGGCAGGTGCCGGACGCCGAGGCCACCGCGGCCGTCCGCAGCGCCATCGAGGCGGGCTACCGCTCGATCGACACCGCGGCGGTCTACGAGAACGAGGCCGGCACCGGCAAGGCCGTCACCGAGGCGCTCGCCGACGGCGTGGCCCGCGAGGACCTCTACATCACCACCAAGCTGTGGAACTCGGGCACCCGCGACTGGTCCGGCGAGCAGGGCCGGGGCGCCGTGCTGCGCGCGTTCGACGCCTCGCTGGCCAAGCTCGGCCTGGACTACGTGGACCTCTACCTGATCCACTGGCCGCGCCCGATGCACGGCAGCTACCTCAACATCTGGAAGGCCCTCGAGCAGCTGCACGCCGACGGCCGGGCGAAGTCGATCGGCGTCTCCAACTTCGGCACCGAGCAGCTCACCCGCCTGCTCGGCGAGGCCTCGGTGAAGCCGGTGCTGAACCAGGTCGAGCTGCACCCCTACTTCCCCCAGGACGAGCTGCACGCCTTCCACGCCGAGCACGGCATCGCCACCGAGGCCTGGAGCCCGCTGGGCCAGGGCAAGGAGCTGCTCGCCGAGCCGGCCCTGGCGGAGATCGCCGAGAAGCACGGCCGCACCGTCGCCCAGGTGGTGCTCCGCTGGCACCTGCAGCGCGGCGTCATCGCGATCCCGAAGTCGGTCACCCCGTCCCGGATCAAGGAGAACCTGGACGTCGCCGGCTTCGAGCTGGACGCGGACGACCTCGCCGCGATCGCCGGCGTCGCCACCGGCAAGCGGATCGGCCCGGACCCGCAGGAGTTCGACTGGAACTGAGGCATCCGGAGAGCTGAGGCTGCCGGAGTCGCCGGAGAGCCGAGGCTCCCGGGGTCTCCGGAGAGCCGAGCCTCCCGGAGAACCCGATGCGCCCCGGGCCGTTGCCGTCGGCCCGGGGCGTCTTGGGCGCCTGACGATGCGCCAATCCCGAAGGCCGCCTCCCCCCGTCCGGGTCAGCGGCCTTCAGTACGTTGGCGAATCGTTTTGGCTGGAGCTCAAAGGGCGGAGGGGCTAGAGCCGGGCCGCCTTGGCGATCAGCGCGAGCGCGGGCTCGTGCTCGTCCTCCTCCAGCGGCGCGAGCAGCAGCCGCTGGACCTGGGCCACGCCCGCGGCCGAGCGGTGCAGCAGGTCCTGGCCCGCCGGCGAGAGCGACAGCAGGTTGCGCCGCCCGTCCGAGGGGTCACGCCGACGCTGCACCAGGCCGCGCCGGACCAGCCGGCTCACCATCTCGGCCATCGTCGCCTTGTCCAGCGAGGCCAGCTCGCCGACCGTGCGCTGGTCGGCGCCCGGCTCCAGCTCGAGCGCGTCGAGCACCGCGTACTGCGGCGCCGTCAGCTCCGAACCGACGTGCTCCGACCAGAGCTTGGTGTGCACCTGCTGGCTCACCCTGATCAGGTAGCCGATCGCCCGCTGGGCGTCCAGCATCGGCCGCGCGTCGGTGAGGACGGCGACCGCGGCGGGCTCCAGCCTGGCTATCTTGGCCATCACCCGGACGATCTCCAGCTGCTCCTCCGCCGTCAGCGGCTCGAAGAGCGTGCGCTGCACGCGGACCACTCCGCCGGTGGCCTCGCGGACAGCCTGGGCGCCGCTCTGCGAGAGAGCGAGCAGTTTGCGCCGGCCGTCGGCCGGGTCGCGGCGTCGCAGCACCAGGCCGCGCCGGACCAGCCGGGCGACCATCTCGGCCATCGTGGCCTTGTCCAGCGAGGCGCGCTCGCCGACCGTCCGCTGGTCAGCACCCGGTTCGAGGGCGAGGACCAGCAGTACGGCGAACTGCGGAGCCGTGAGGTCGGCTCCGACGTGTTCGGACCACAGACGGGTGTGAACCTGCTGTGCAACGCGGATCAGGTGCCCGGGCGACTGCTGCAGTCGCGCGGACACGCGGGTCGTCGGGATCTCCCCCAGCACCATGTATCCGTCCCGATGTCACACCCGGTGTGTGTGGGACACCCGGGTGGGGCAGTAACGGCGAGTGGGCGTCCCGCTGTGAGGGAGGGCGCTCCAGCCGTGCAGCCGGTGGCTGCTGGCGGACACTATACAAACGGCGAGCCCTTGCTGGCAGGCGGGGGCGGATAGTAGACGCAGGTTCGGCAACATTGGCATATTTACCCGCCGAGCCGACCCGGCGGAACCCGTTCGCACGAGAAACCCGACCGGCCGGTCCTTACCCTCGGTCACCTGCGGCTTCGCCCTGGCCGGGCTCCCTACTCGCCGGTAGGGTATGGCCACTCGGCGGTCCACCCCGAGGAGAGTCTCCGCGCGGCCCCCGCGAGGGTTCCGCACGGGCTCCGAGCCAGATCCGAGCGAATCCGAGAGAGACGAGAGCCAGCATGACCGAGCAGACCACCGCCCCCAGGGTCGCCGTCGTCACCGGCGCCGCGCGCGGGCTGGGCGCCGCCACCGCCGAGCGCCTGGCGGCCGACGGCTACGCCGTCGCCGTCCTCGACCTCGACGAGGCGGCCGGCAAGGACACCGTCGACCGGATCACCGCCGCCGGCGGGCGGGCCCTCGCGGTCGGCGCCGACGTCTCGGACGCCGACCAGGTCCAGGCCGCGGTCGACCGGATCGTCGCCGAGCTGGGCGCCCCGGTCGTCCTGGTCAACAACGCGGGCGTGCTGCGCGACAACCTGATCTTCAAGATGTCCGAGTCCGACTGGGACACGGTCATGAACGTTCACCTCCGCGGCGCCTTCCTGATGACCCGCGCCGTCCAGAAGCACATGGTCGACGCCGGCTTCGGCCGCATCGTCAACCTCTCCTCCTCCTCCGCCCAGGGCAACCGCGGCCAGGCCAACTACTCCGCCGCCAAGGCCGGACTGCAGGGCTTCACCAAGACCCTGGCCATCGAACTGGGCAAGTTCGGCGTCACCGCCAACGCCGTCGCCCCCGGCTTCATCGCCACCGACATGACCGCCGCCACCGCCGCGCGCGTGGGCATGGACTTCGAGGACTTCAAGCGCGCCGCCGCCTCGCAGATCCCGGTGCAGCGGGTCGGCCTGCCCGAGGACGTCGCGCACACCATCTCGTTCCTGGCCAGCGAGGGTGCCGGATTCGTGTCCGGCCAGGTCATCTACGTCGCCGGCGGCCCTCTCGACTGAGGCACCGAACCTACACAGGGTTACCACGGAGTGGGAGCCGGCGCGGCCGGGCTCCCACTCCGTTTCCTTTGCCCGCCCTTGGGAAAACCCGCGCGGCGACCGCACGAAAATTCGATCCGGAATTACCGGAAAAACGCCCCCGGGTGACCGGATTCCAGTCGCTTCGATCCTTTCCCGGAGAATTCCGAATTCCTCCCGGAAGGCCGCCGACCTGGTGGGTATGGTCACCAGCGTGCAAGCGCCGAGTGAATTGCCGGAGAACCCCACCACCCGCCGCGAGTGCCCACGCCGCTCCCCCGCGGAAACCGGCCGGGAACCCGGCTGGCCACCCTTGGGCCGCCGGCAGGCCGGACTCCTGGCCCTCACCGCGCTCGGCTACCTGCTGGTCGTGGCCGGCGTGCTGCTCGACAGCTCGCTGGTCGACCTCGACTGGACGGTCCGGCTGGCCCGCCCGTACGAACGGTGGCCCAGCCTCGAACCGCTGCTGGACAACTGGGTGGTGGCCGGCCAGCGCGGACCGTCCGCCGTCGCGGCCTTCGCCTGGCTCGGTTGGCGCGCGCACCGGCTCCGGCGGCTGCGTCCGCTGCTGGTGATGGGCGCGGCACTGCTGCTGCTCAACGTCACGGTCGGCGCGGTGAAGATCGTCACCGGCCGGCTCGGCCCGCACTACGCGCACTACGTCGGCTCGCCCGAGCTGTTCTCCGGCGGCACCATCTTCCCCTCCGGGCACACCGCGAACGCCGTGGTCACCTGGGGCGTGCTCGCCTACCTGGCGGTCCGCTGGCGGCGCACCGGCGGGGTGCTGGCCGCCGCCACCGCCTGCTCGGTCGGGCTCACCACCCTCTACCTGGGCACCCACTGGGTCACCGACGTGCTGGCCGGCTGGGCCGCGGGCCTGCTGGTCCTGCTCTCGCTGCCGCTGCTGGAACCCCTGGTCGCCGCCGCCGAACAGCGCATCGCCGACCGCGGCGCCGCCCGCCGGACCGGGCCGGAGGTCACCCCTCCCAGCTCCGTTCCACCACCCCGTCGCGCACCGCGAGGTTGAGCCGCCCCTCCCGGTGGTCCATGGTCATCATCGCCCCGGGCGGCAGCACCCGGACCGATGCCCAGCCGTGCCGGCGGGCCAGCTCCTCGGCCCGCTCCACCCGCAGCCCCGCGTAGCGCTCCGCGTCCGCCTCCGTCATGGCCCCTCCCGACCTCGAACACCGGACGTACGCTGGAATGGTAGACGGCAGCGACGCCGGACGGAGGTGACCGGGCATGCGCACCACCACCCCGCGCCGGTGGCGGAGCGGCACCGAGCCCGCCACCGCCCGCAGCGACCTCAAGCTCCGCTACCTGCTCTCGCTGACGTTCACCCCGCTGTTCGCGATCGCCACCGTGGCCTTCGCCGTCTGGGCCGCGCACGCCCCCGAGCTGGGCGCCCCCAGCCGGGGCACCCTCACGGGCTTCGCCGTGGCCTGCGGGATCCTCACCCTGTTCGCCGCCGTCGACCTCGTCGTCGTGATCCGGCGCCGCCGGACCGAGCTCTGACGCGGTATCTCCCGCGGGGTGGGCGGCCCTCCCGGCCTCCCACCCCGCACCCCGCTCAGCGGTTGCCGACCGCCTGCTTCACCAGCGTCCGCCCGAAGTCCCACATCAGGCCGCTCCCGCGGTGCGCGTCGTCCATCACGTCGGTGAAGGCGTCCAGGAACCGGTCGACGTCCCGCTCGGTGATGATCAGGGGTGGGATCAGTTTGATCACTTCCAGGTGGTCACCGGACACCTGCGTCAGGATCCGGTGCCGCTGCAGCAACGGCACCACCACCATCTGGGCGAACAGCCCCTTGCGCGCCGCCTGCAGCGCCGTCCACCCGGTCCGCAGCTTCAGTGACTTCGGCCGGCCGAACTCGATGCCGATCATCAGGCCGCGGCCGCGGACCTCGGCCAGCATCTCGTACTTGTCGACCAGCGCGGTCAGCCGCTCCCGGAACACGTCGCCGACCCGGCGGGCGTTCTCCACGACCTTCTCGTCCCGCATCACCTCCAGCGTCGCCAGCCCGGCCGCCATCGCCTGCGCGTTGGAACCGAAGCTGGCCGAGTGCACCAGCACCCGGTCCATCGAGGAGTACACCTTCTCGAAGATCCAGCCCTTGCCGAGGGTCGCCCCGACCGGCACGTAGCCGCCGGAGAGCGCCTTCGCCGCGCAGACCAGGTCCGGCAGCACGCCCTCCTCGTGCTGGTAGGCGAAGAAGTCCCCGGTCCGGCCGATGCCGGTCTGCACCTCGTCGCAGATCAGCAGCGCCCGGTGCTCGTGCAGCAGCTCCTGCGCCGCCCGCAGCCAACCGGGCGGCGGCGCCTGCACGCCCTTGCCCTGGATCGGCTCCACGATCAGCGCCGCGACGTCGCCCTTCTTCAACTCCTTGGCCAGCGCCGCGAGATCGCCGAGCGGGACGGCGGTGTCCGGCAGCAGCGGGTCGAAGCCCTTGCGGAAGCCGCTCTCGCCGTTGACCGAGAGCGAGCCGGCGGTCAGCCCGTGGAACGCGTGGTCCGCGAAGAGGATCCGCCGCCGCCCGGTGGCGTACCGGGCGAACTTGAGCGCCGTCTCGACCGCCTCCGTCCCGCTGTTGCCGAAGAAGACGCGGTCCAGCCCGGGCGCGTGGGAGAGCAGCCGCTCGGCGAGCAGGCCGGGCAGCGGCGAGCAGTCGAAGCGGACCAGGTCGGGCAGGCCGAGGTCCATCACCTGCTGGATCGCCGAGCGCACCACCGGGTGGTGCCGGCCGAGCGCGAAGATGCCGAAGCCGGCCAGCATGTCGAGGTACTCGTTGCCCTCGGCGTCGTAGAAGTACGGACCCTGGGCGCGCTCGTAGTACTTGTCGAAGCCGATGGTGTGCAGCATCCGCGGCAGCTGCGGGTTGAGGTAGCGGCCGTGCAACTCGTAGCGCTCGCCGCCGCGTTCGGCGATCAGCGCGGCGAGATCGAAACGGGCCTCGGTCGGGTCTGGTTCAGCCGGCATGGCGCTGGTTCGCTCCTCGGGTCGGTAGCAGGTTCTTGGCGAAGGCGGCGGTCTGGGCGGCGACCCCGGTGCCGGTCAGCCCGGTCTCCTCGAGGATCTCGCCGCGGGAGGCGTGCCCGAGGAACCGCTGCGGCAGTCCGAGCACCCGCACCGGCACGTCCACCTCGGCGTCCCGCAGGGCCTGGGCGATCGCGGCGCCGACCCCGCCGGTCCGACCGTTGTCCTCGACCGTGACGACCAGCCGGTGCGCGGCGGCCAGCGCGGGCAGCGCGGGGTCGACCGGCTTGACCCAGCGCGGGTCGACCACGGTCGCCGTGAACCCCTCGGCGAGCAGCAGCCGGGCCGCGTCCAACCCGGCGCCCGCGGTCGTCCCGACCGTGACCAGCAGGATCTCCGGCAGCTCGCCGGTCCGCAGCAGGACGTCCAGCCCGCCGATCCGCTCGACGGCGGGCACGACCGGCCCGATGTTCGCCTTCGGGAACCGCACCACGGTCGGCGCGTCCGGGACGTCCACCGCCTCGCGCAGCTGCGCGCGCAGCTGCTCGGCGTCGCGCGGCGCGGCCAGCCGCAGACCGGGGACGACCTGCAGGATCGACAGGTCCCACATGCCGTTGTGCGAGGCGCCGTCCGGGCCGGTCACCCCGGAGCGGTCCAGGACGAAGGTGACGCCCAGCCTGTGCAGGGCGACGTCCATCAGCACCTGGTCGAAGGCCCGGTTGAGGAACGTCGCGTACACCGCGACGACCGGGTGCAGCCCGCCGGTGGCCAGCCCGGCCGCGCTGGTCACGGCGTGCTGCTCGGCGATCCCGACGTCGAAGGTCCGCTCCGGGAAGGCCTTGGCGAACTTGGCCAGCCCGACCGGCTGGAGCATCGCGGCGGTGATCGCCACCACGTCGGGCCGCTCCGCCCCGAGCGCGAGCATCTCCTCGCCGAAGACGGACGTCCAGGAGGTCCCACCGTTGGGCGAGACGGGCAGGCAGGTGTAGGGGTCGATCGGGCCCACCGCGTGGAAGCGGTCCGCCTCGTCCTGCTCGGCCGGGCGGTAGCCGCGGCCCTTGACGGTCAGGCAGTGCACGATCACCGGGCCGCCGAAGCCGCGTGCCTGGCGCAGCGCCTGCTCCACGGCGGCCAGGTCGTGGCCGTCGATCGGCCCGAGGTACTTGAGCCCGAGGTCCTCGAACATGCCCTGCGGGGCGAAGGCGTCCTTGAAGCCCTTCTTGGCCCCGTGCAGCGCGTCGAAGATCGGCTGGCCGACCAGCGGGGTGCGCTGCAGCGCCTCCTTGCCGAGGGCGAGGAAGCGTTCGTAGCCCTGGGTGGTGCGCAGGGTGGCGAGGTGGTTGGCGAGGCCGCCGACGGTTCTCGCGTAGGAGCGCTCGTTGTCGTTGACCACGATGACCAGCGGGCGGTCGCGCGCCTCGGCGATGTTGTTGAGCGCCTCCCAGGCGAGGCCGCCGGTGAGCGCGCCGTCGCCGATCACCGCGACGGTCTGCCGGTCGTGCTGCCCGAGCAGCCGGGCCGCCTTGGCGAGGCCGTCGGCGTAGGAGAGCGCGGTGGAGGCGTGCGAGTTCTCGACCAGGTCGTGTTCGGACTCGGCGCGGGAGGGATAGCCGGACAGGCCGCCCTTGCCGCGCAGTCTGGAGAAGTCCTGGCGGCCGGTGAGCAGTTTGTGGACGTAGCTCTGGTGTCCGGTGTCCCAGACGATCCGGTCGTAGGGCGAGTCGAAGACCCGGTGCAGGGCGATGGTCAGCTCCACCACCCCGAGGTTCGGGCCGAGGTGGCCGCCGGTCCGGGTGACGGCGTCGATCAGGAACTCGCGGATCTCGTCGGCGAGGAGCGGGAGGTCGGCGGCCGGGATCTTCCGCAGGTCGGCCGGCGACTTGACGCTGGAGAGCAGTGGCATGTGTTCACCTCACGACTCGGAGCGGTGCGGTGGTGCCCCCCTGTGGCGGGTCGCCCGGCACAGGGGCTGCTCCCGTGCCGGGCGGGACGTGCTCAGTGGCCGCGGTTGGCGTTGACGGTCTCGGTGATCGCGCGCAGCGACTCCTTGAGGGAGCCCATGGTGGCGAGGACGGCGGTCGGCTCGTAGCCGCAGTGCGCCATGCAGTTGGCGCAGCGGGCGTCCTTGCCGCGGCCGTACTTGGACCAGTCGGTCTTCTCGATCAGTTCGCGGTAGGTGGGGACGTAGCCGTCGGCCATCAGGTAGCAGGGGCGTTGCCAGCCGAACAGCGAGTAGTTGGGGATGCCCCAGGCGGTGCACTCGAAGTCGACCTTGCCCTCCAGGAAGTCCAGGAAGAGCGGGCTGTGGTTGAGCCGCCAGCGCCGCCGGTTGCCGCCGGCGAAGGTCTTGCGGAACAGGTCCCTGGTCTGGTCGACGCCGAGGAAGTGCTCCTGGTCGGGTGCCTTCTCGTAGGCGAACGCCGGGGAGATCATCATCTCGTCCACCTTGAGCTCGTCGTTCAGGTAGTCGAGCACGTCGATGATGGTCTGCGGGGTGTCGGTGTTGAAGAAGGTGGAGTTGGTGGTCACCCGGAAGCCCCGGCGCTTGGCCTCCTTGATCGCCTCGACGGCCTCGTCGAAGGTGCCCTCCTTGGCCACCGAGGCGTCGTGCCGCTCGCGCAGCCCGTCGATGTGCACGGTGAACGTGAAGTAGGGCGAGGGCTTGAACCGGTCCAGCTTCTTGCGCAGCAGCAGCGCGTTGGTGCAGAGGAAGACGTACTTGCGGCGCTCGACCAGCTGCCGCACGATCTCGTCGATCTGCGGGTGCATGAGCGGCTCGCCGCCGGCGATCGAGACCATCGGAGCGCCGGACTCCAGCACCGCGCCGACCGCCTGGGCGACCGGCATCCGCTGCTTCAGCACGCCCGCCGGGTGCTGGATCTTGCCGCACCCCTCGCAGGCCAGGTTGCAGGCGAAGAGCGGTTCCAGTTCGACGATCAGCGGGAACTTGTCCCGCCGCTTGAGCTTCTGCTGCATGAGGTAGGTGCCGACCCGCACGGTCTGGCGCAACGGCATGGCCATGGCTAGCTCGCCTCCTGGGGGAGCGTCGAGGATGTGGGGTGGTGCCGGGTGCCGGCCACCGGGCCGCCGCGGCCCGGCCGGTTCCGTTCGTGCCAGTCGACCAGGGCGGGCACGGTGGCCCGCAGGGTGCGCCAGGCCCGGACGCCGGCCGGCAGGGTGCCCGGGCGCAGCAGCTCGTGCTCGGGGGTGTCGACGACGACCCGCAGGACGGCCGCGGGCAGGGCTGGGCGGAGTTCGTGCAGGGCGGCGAGCACCGCGGCGGCCTCCATGTCCACCGCGAGTGCGCCCTGCAGGTGGAGGGCGCGCCGTTCCAGGCCGCGCACCACGTGGTCGGCGGTGTGGTGCACTCCGGAGTGGGCGGTCAGGCCGCGCAGTCGGAGGGCCCGGGTGAGCTCCGGTCCCGAGTCGACGGGGAAGAGGTTCCCCTCGGCGTCGCGCACCCCGTTCGCGACGATCACGTCGCCGGGCGTCATTCCCGGTGCGACGGCCGCCCCGAAGCCGGCCACCACGACGGCGCCGTAGCCGCCGGGGGCCGAGGTGAGCAGCCGTCGGACGGCGTGCGCGGCCCGCCGCCGGCCGACCCCGGTGCGGACGAGCACCGGCGGGCCGCCGGCCGCGCCGCGCCAGTCCCCTCCGCGCAGGGCCCAGACCTCGGGGCCGAGCGCGCAGAGGACCAGCAGCGGGGCACGGTTCACCGGGCCGCCCCGATCGCCGGGGTGCTGGTCTCCCGGCCGGTGGCCGGGCTGCCGTGCAGGTACCGGCCGAGCGCGGTGACCGGGAAGACCAGCCGGTACAGGTGGTAGTTGATGGAGAAGTCCCACGGGAAGCCGGTGCCGGTGAACTGCGGCTCGTCCCAGGTGCCCTCGGGCAGCTGGGTGCGGACCAGCCAGTCGACGCCGCCCTCGACCGCCGGGTTGGCCCGGCCGTCCGGGCCCTCGCCGGCCGCGAGCAGCGCCATCAGCGCCCAGGCGGTCTGCGAGGCGGTGGAGTCGCCGCGCCCGGCCCAGCGGGCCGGATCCTCGTAGGAGCGCATGTCCTCGCCCCAGCCGCCGTCGGTGTTCTGCCGGTCCTCCAGCCAGCGGACGGCGCGGCGCACCGCCGGGTGCTCGTCCGGGACGCCGGCCGCGACCAGGGCGGGCAGCACCGAGCCGGTGCCGTAGATGTAGTTGGTGCCCCAGCGGCCGAACCAGGAGCCGTCGGCCTCCTGGTTGCGCAGCAGCCACTCGACGCCGCGGCGGGTGCGCGGGTCCTTGGCCTTGCCGACCTCGGCGAGCATCTCCACCACGTGGGCGGTGACGTCGGCGGAGGGCGGGTCGACCACCTCGCCGAAGTCGCAGAACGGCAGCTTGTTGGGCAGGGTGCTGGTGTTGTCGACGTCGAACGCGCCCCAGGCACCGTTCTTGGACTGCATGCCGAGGTTCCAGCCGACGCCGCGGTCGACCGCGCCGCCGACCTTGGCGGGGTCGGGGTGGGCGACCCGGCACAGCGCGAGCACCACCTCGGCGGTGTCGTCGATGTCCGGGTAGGTGTCGTTCTCGAACTCGAAGGCCCAGCCGCCGGGGGCGAGCGAGGGCCGCCGGACGGACCAGTCGCCACGGCGGGTGATCTCCTCGCCGAGCATCCAGTCGACGGCCGAGACCAGCGCGGGGTGGTCGGCGGGCAGGCCGGCGTCGACCAGGGCGATGGTGGCCAGGCAGGTGTCCCAGACCGGGGACTGGCAGGCCTCCAGCCAGCGCCGGCCGTCCTCGGTGTGCACGGTGAAGCGGTCGAAGGAGGAGAGCCCGGCCTGCATCACCGGGTGGTCGAGCTCGTAGCCTTCGAGGTGCAGGGCGATCAGCGAGTAGACGGCGGGCGGCTGGATACCGCCCCAGCAGCCGTCCGCCTCCTGCCGTTCGACGATCCAGCGGCAGGCCTGGGCGACGGCGAGCCGGCGCAGCGGGCGCAGTGCCCGGCGGTGGTAGGCGTGCAGCACCTTGTCCAGGCGTTCGAAGATGCCGTCCCAGGTGGTGGCGGGGGCGAGGGGGCGCTCGGGGAAGGGCCGGTCCGGGTCGGTGTGCAGCTCGGTGAGCGGGAAGGGCGCGTGGCGGACGGGGCGGTGGGCCGAGACGATGGTCAGCGGCACGATGGTCTGGCGGGCCCAGCACCCGAAGGCGTAGATGTTCAGCGGGAGCCACTTGGGCAGGAAGATGATCTCGGGCGGCATCTCGGGCAGCCGTTCCCAGGGCCACCAGCCGAACAGGGCGAGCCAGATCCGGGTGAAGACCCGGGCGGCCGCGATGCCGCCGGCGGAGCGGACGTAGCGGGCGGCGGCGAGCATGTGCGGGGCGTTCGGGTCGTCGCCGGCCAGTTTGAGGGCGACGTACGCCTCGACGGTGGTGGAGAGTTCGGCCGGGCCGCCGTGGAAGGTGGCCCAGGTGCCGTCCTCGCGCTGCTGGGAGCGGATCCACTCGGCGGTGGCCTTGGTCTGCTCCTCCGTCCGGATGCCGAGGAACTGTCGGAGCAGTAAGTCCTCGGCGTCCATGGTGACGTTGGTTTCGAGGTCGCCCTTCCACCAGCCCTCGGAGCTCTGCAAGGAGAGCAGGTGGGTGGTGGCGCGGGCCAGTGCCTCCTCGGCGGAGGCGGGCCCGGTCTTCGGTCGGTCCCGGCCGTCGGGGCCGGGCGCTCCGGGCCCTTCGGGCTGCCACCGCCCGGCGCTCAGCAGCGCCGGGGGGCGGTCGCCCACCGCGACCGGCTCGGAATCGTACTCAGGGTCGAGCCGGCCGTCCGCGGTTGCTGTCAACGTAACGTCACCTCTCTCGTACCACCACGAATTCGGCGAGTGCGACGAAGTGCTCGCGCACCGCGTCGGACATGGGCACCTCGTCCAGGGCGGCGAGGGCAGTCGTGTGCTGGCGGCGGGCCTCCTCCTGGGTCCAGGCGCGGCCTCCGGCCTCCTCGATCAGGGCGGCGCGGGCGGCGAGCTCGGGCTCGCTCTCCTCGCCGCGTCCCTTCGGGTCGGCCAGCTGTTCGGCGAGCCGCCGGGAGGCGCCGCCGCCCTCGGCGAGGGCGGCGGCGACCGGCAGGGACTTCTTGCGCTGGCGCAGGTCGCCCCAGTGCGGCTTGCCGGTGACCTCGGTGGCACCCCAGATCCCGAGCAGGTCGTCCACCGCCTGGAAGGCCAGGCCCAGGTGGTGGCCGTAGCGCTGGAGGGCCCCCGACACCCGGTCGTCGGCGCCGGCCAGGACGGCGCCGATGGCGGAGGCGGCGGCGAGCAGGGCGGCGGTCTTGCCGCCCTCCATCTCCAGGCATTCGGCGACGGTGACGCTGTCCCGCTGCTCGAAGGCGACGTCCATGGCCTGGCCGTCGATGAGCCCGCGGGTGGCGGTGGTGAGCAACCGGACGGCACGCGCGGCGTCGGTGGCGCTCGCCACGCCGGTCACCCCGGCGTCGAGGAGCACCTCCGTACCGAGCGTCGCCAGGGCATCGCCGACCAGGATCGCCTGGGCCGGACCGAAGACCGTCCAGGCGGTGGCCCGGTGCCGTCTGGTCTCGTCACCGTCCATCAGATCATCATGGAGGAGGGAGAAGTTGTGCACCAGTTCAACAGCGACCCCACCGGGCACTCCGGCCTCCGCCGGGGCGCCGACGGCCTGGGCGGAGAGCAGCGCCAGGGCCGGGCGGACGGCCTTGCCGCCGTCCCCCGCGACCGGCGTGCCGTTCCGGTCGATCCAGCCGAAGTGGTAGGCCGCGACGGTGTCCATCGGTGCGGCCAAACGGGCGACGGCGGCCTTCAGCGGCGGGGTGCAGAGCGTGCGGCTGCGGTTGAGCAGCTCCGGCACCGAGACCGGTGCGGCGTGCGCCGTGCCTCCGACGGCAGTGCCGGTGCGTGACTCCACGTGCGTTCCCTCTCCCTGGTGGTGCCGGGCCGCACGGGACGGCCGGGCGCTTGCGATGTCGATGAGACCGGTACGGCCGGCCTGGCCGGCGTCGGGGCCGGCGGCTCTCGCGGGGTCGCCGACGGCGGGGCCCTGCGTCACCTGGGCCACCTCCCGTCGCCGTGGTCCACCGGGAGCCTGGTGCCGGCGCCGGCGAGCGCCGCGTCGGCCGCGGCGTGGCCGCTGCGCACGGCACCTTCCATGGTCGCGGGCCATCCGGTGGCCGTCCACGCGCCGGCCAGCAGCAGGCCGGGGACGTTCGTCCGGGCGGACGGGCGCAGCGCGGCGGTGCCCGGGGCCGGGTCGAAGGTGGCGGTGCGCTCGCGGGTGACGAAGAAGTCCAGCACCTCGGCCCGGCCGGCGGCGGGCAGCAACCGGGCCAGTTCCGGCAGGTAGCGGCGGCGCAGCTCGGCGACCGGCAGGTCGATCTCGTCCTGGACGGCGGACTGCGAGAGCGCCAGGTACTGGGCGTCCGGGTGGGCCTCGCCCAGCCCGGTGCCGGCCAGGCCGGAGTGCGCGGTGCGGTCGAAGACCCACTGCACCGGCGAGCCGAGCGCGGCGAAGAAGGGCTTGCGCAGCACCTTGCGGTCGTAGACCACGTGCACGTTGAGGATCGGCGCGGTGCCGAACCCGGCGAGCCGCCGCTGCCCCTCGACGGCGTCCGGCGGCAGCAGGGCGGCGGCGGTGTCCTGGGCGCCGGCCAGCACGACGGTGTCGGCGGTGAGCAGTTCGTCGCCCTCCAGCCGGACGGCGTGCTGCGGGGCGGCGGGCTTGAGCTCGGTCACCCGGGCGCGCAGCAGCACCTTCACGCCGGCGCGCTCCAGCTCGGCGAGCGCCCGGTCGTGGTGGATGGTGCCGAGCGGGACGGCGGCCATGCCGATGTCGGAGGCGCCCGGGTCGGAGAGCAGGCCGGTCTTGAAGACCATCGCGGCCAGCGCCAGTGACACCTGCTCGGCGCGGGCGTTCAGGGTGGCGACGCCGACGAGGTCCCACAGCGCGGCGACGGTGCGCTCGTTCTGCCCGTTGCGGCGCAGCCAGGCGCCGAAGGAGACGGCGTCCAGCGCCGGGTCGGCGAGGTCGAGACCCTTGAGGGCGAGCGCGCCGCGGACCACCCGGGCCCGGTCGGCCGGGCCCAGGTGCGGGTAGCGGGCCAGGCTGCCGGCCAGGTGCAGCGGGACGGGCAGGCCGGCCCTGCGGAGCCGGCCGAGCGTGCGCACCGGGGCCGCGTCGGGCCCGGACACGCCGAGCACCGGCACGTCGAGCCGGTCCTGGAGGTGGACCAGCCGGCTCGCGCCGAGCCGGTCGAGCAGGCCGCGGTAGGCGGTGCAGCAGCGCAGGTAGACGTGCTGGCCGTTGTCGACGGTCAGCTCGCCGCGCTGGAAGGAGAAGGCCAGCCCGCCCAGCCGGGGGCGGCCCTCGGCCAGGGTGACCCGGTGGCCGGCCTCGGCCAGCCGCAGCGCGGCGGTGATGCCCGCCAGGCCGCCGCCGACCACGACGGAGGCCGGGCGCGCGGCATCGGCTCGCCCGGTCATCGGCCCTCCCCCTCGTGTCCGGCACCCGGTCCGGCCGGGGCGCTCGTGGTCGACGTCGTGCCCATCCTGGTGGACAACACGGGCCCACCCAGCAGTGATTCCCCGCTGACACAGCGTGACAGAACTGCGGCGAGAATCAAGAACGCCCCCCGGCGAGCCCGGAAAGCGCCACGTACGCCTTCTCCCAGCCCGGCAGCGAGACGCGGCCGCGCAGCACCGACTCCGGATCGGCGGCGATCCGGCCGAGCAGCCGGTGGTAGATGCCGGCCATCGCCGCGGTGCAGGCCCGGCTGCGGCGGTCCAGCATCGGCAGCAGCCGCAGGCCCTCCTCGAAGGCCGCCTGGGCGCGGGCGGCCTCGAAGGCCACCAGACCGGTGAAGTCCGCGCCGGCCGGCGGCCTCGGCAGCGCGAAGCCCTGCTCGCAGCCGAACCGGGCGAGGTCCTCGGCGGGCAGGTACGTCCGGCCGTTCAGGGCGTCCTCGCGCAGGTCGCGCAGGATGTTGGTGAGCTGCAGGGCCAGGCCCAGGGTGTCGGCGTAGTGCGCGCCGCGCTCCGGGTCCTCGCAGCCGTAGACGCCGAGCGACAGCCGGCCGATCGCGCCCGCGACGCACCGGCAGTAGACCTTGAGCTCCTCGTACGTCTGGTACTCGGCGCCCTTGAGGTCCATCTCGACGCCGTCGATCAGCTCGTCGAAGCCGCCGAGCGGGATCGGGAAGCGCCGGGCGGCGTCCGCCAGGGCGACCTTGATCGGGTCGGTGTCGTCCTCGGCGACCGCTCCGGCGCGGATCTCGTCCAGCAGCTCGCGGGTGCGCAGCAGCGCCTCGGCCTTGCGGTCGGCGGGGAGCTCCCCGTCGCCGATGTCGTCGACCCGGCGGGCCAGGGCGTACAGGGCCGACATGGCCAGCCGCTTCGGCTCCGGCAGCAGGCGGATGCCGTAGCTGAAGTTGCGGGCCTGCAGTCCGGTGACTGCCTCGCAGTACCGGTACGCCGCCATGACCTGCGCCGACGCCAGTGGTGATGCCGCCACTCGGGCGTTCACCTTCCCTTCGCGAAGATGGCCGCCGCCTTCGCTGCGAGGCGGCGCTTGTCGGGCTTCGCCCGCTGGGCGAGCACGTCGTACCCGGCGGCCTCGATGGCCGCCAGGGCCGCGTACCCGCCGGCGGTGAATCCCGCCAGGAGCAGTCGAAGCCTCCCCCGAACCGTACCTACCAATGGCGCGCCGCGGTCGAGCAGGGTGCGGGCCCGGGCGGCCTCGAAGGCGACCAGCTCACGGACGGCGCCGTCGGCGCTCGGGGCGGCGAGGTCCGCTTCGGTGACGCCGAACCGGTCCAGGTCCTCGGCGGGGAGGTAGATCCGGCCGCGGGCGAGGTCCTCGGCCACGTCCTGGAGGTGCTCGACCACCTGGAGAGCGCTGCACACCGCGTCGGAGAGCTCGATCCGCTCCGGGGCCGCGCAGCCGGCGATGGCCAGCACCAGGCGGCCGACCGGGTCGGCGGAGAGCGTGCAGTAGCCGATCAGGTCCTCGTAGGTGGCGTAGCGGGCGGTGGTCTGGTCCACCCGGTTGGCCTCGATCAGACGGCGGAACGGCTCGGGGGTCAGCGCCCGCCGGTCCACCAGCGGGACGAGGGCGCGCATCAGCGGGTGGCGGGGGGCCTCGGCGGCGCCGGGGTGCAGGACCGCCTCGAACACCCGGTCGAGGTCCCGCTCCAGGCCGTCGAGCAGGGCGAGCCGGAAGGCGACCTCGGCCGGACCGGGCGGGCCGGGCTGGGCCGAAGGAGTGGCCGAGGGGTCGGATCCGGCGGCCGGCGGCCGTTCGGCGACCCCGAGCAGACCGGCGGTGCCGGCCGGGTCGGCCAGGTCGCCGTCGCCGGCGTCGTCCACCAGGCGCGCGAAGCCGTAGACCGCCATCAGGTCGTCGCGCCAGGCGGCGGGCAGGAAGAACGGGGCGACCGGGAAGTTCTCCGCGCTCGCCTTGTCCAGGGTCGCCCCCGCCGAACGGTCCACGGGTTCACTGCTGGGCTGGGCCGAAGCCGACACTGAAGTCACTCCCCCGTTCTACACCGCTCCCTGCGACCACCCCGAGTCGGACACGCGTCCGATACCGGGAGTCCCGTCCGACACACCACCCCCGCGCCTTACAGCCTGGCACCACCGGCCGCGCCGGAGAAGGCCGCCCCGCCCGGCGCGCGGGGCACTCACCCGCGCAGCGGCGGGCCACCCGGGGTACCGCGGGGGCGCCCGGCTCGGCCGCGCGGGCCGGGGGCACCCGGCAGGGGTTCAACGGCGGGGGGCGACGCGCGGAGGGGCCGGTACCGGGCAGTCCCGGTACCGGCCCCTCCGCGCGTCGCCCGGGGGCTACGGCCGCTCGCCGCGCTCGTAACGGCCCACGACCTCCTCGGTCGGACCGTCCATGACCAGCTCGCCGGCCTCGATCCAGATGGTCCGCTCGCAGACCTCGCGGATCGAGTTGTTGTCGTGGCTGACCAGGAAGACCGTACCGGCGGAGCCCCGCAGCTCGTCGATCCGCCGCTTGCTGCGCTGCTGGAACGCCTGGTCGCCGGTGGCCAGCGCCTCGTCGATGAGCAGCACGTCGTGGGTCTTCGCCGCGGCGATGGAGAACCGCAGGCGGGCGCCCATGCCGGAGGAGTAGGTGCGCATCGGCAGGGAGATGAAGTCGCCCTTGTCGTTGATGCCGGAGAAGTCGACGATCTCCTGGTAGCGCGCCTTCACCTGGGCGGGGGTCATCCCCATCGCCAGGCAGCCGAGGATGACGTTGCGCTCACCGGTGAGCTCGTTCATCAGCGCGGCGTTGACGCCCAGCAGCGAGGGCTGGCCGTTGGTGTAGATGCCGCCCTTCTCGGTCGGCAGCAGGCCGGCGATGGCCGCCAGCATGGTCGACTTGCCGGAGCCGTTGGAGCCGATCAGGCCGATCGCCTCGCCCTTGTACGCGGTGAAGCTGATGCCCTTCACCGCGTGCACCTCGCGCACGCCGGCGCCGCGCTTGCGGCTGATGATGCGGCTCATCGCGGAGGTGGCGCTGCCCTTGCCCGAGCCGGCGCCGTGCACCCGGTAGACGATGTGCACGTCGTCGACGACCACGGTGGGCTCGCGGGCGACGTCGGTGTCCTGCACGGACAGGCTCTTTCCCAGGTCGGTGTCAGCCACGGCCGTACTCCTCCTCGGCCTTCCAGAAGAAGACGAATCCGATGACGAACATCCCGACCGCCCAGCCGATGCCGTAGAGCCACTGGTGCGGCGGGAGCACCTGGTGCTGGGGGATGTGCTTGTTGTAGATGACCGGCGCGAAGGCGTGCCGGAGCAGGTCCATGTAGACCGACGCCGGGTTGAGCTGCATCACCTTCTGCCAGAGCGGCGGCCAGCCGTTGATCTTGTCCTGGATGCTGAACATCACGCCGGACAGGAACATCCAGGCGCGCATCGCGAACGGGATCAGCTGGGAGATGTCGCTGGTCTTGGAGCCGATCCGCGCCATGACCAGGGCCACGCCGGTGTTGAACATCGACTGCAGGAGCAGCGCCGGGATCACCGCCAGCCAGGTCCGGCCCGGGGCGATGCCGCTGGCCAGCACGACACCGACCAGGACGACCATCGAGATCAGCAGCTGCTGGAGCTGGATCACGGTGAAGGCGATCGGCAGCGAGGCCCGGGGGAAGTGCAGGGCGCGGATCAGCCCGAGGTTGTCGGAGATCGCCCGGGTACCGGACTGCACCGCGTTCTGGGTGAACTGGAAGACGAAGACGCCGATGCAGAGCCAGGCGGTGTAGGTGCCCTCAGGGAACCCGTCCTTGCTCTTCAGGATCACACCGAAGACCAGGTAGAACACCGCGCAGTTCAGCAGCGGGGTCACGACCTGCCAGAGCTGGCCGAGCTTGGCGTCGGTGTACTGGGCCACCAGGCGGGCGGTGGCGAAGGCCCAGATGAAGTGACGCCGGGCCCACAGCTGCTTGGTGTAGGCGAACAGGCCGGGCCGTCTGCCGCTGACCGCCAGACCGTACTTGTCCGCAAGCTGCTTGGGGGTCAGGCCCGCGTCCGCCCCCCTCGGGGCTGAGAGGCTGACGGGTTCACTCACTGTCGACACATTCGTCCTTCGCGCGGGATCGGGTCGGGGCGGGCCGGTCGGCGGGGGTCCGCCGGCCTTGCGCCGATGGGGATCCACTGGGATCACGGGGGAGTCCGGCCGGTGTGTGGTCACCGGCCGCAGCGATCGGCCGACCGTACGGCTGTACGACCGGTCCGATCGTCCGGCCGTACGGTCATCGAACAGGTCAGATGACCGGTGGCCGGCCCAGCCTGGTCAGTCGCCAAACGGTACGCCATCGCATGGGCCGCCGCGTACCGCAGGGTTCGCGCCAGCCCGCCCGGAACCCGCCCCACCAGGCCTTCAGCGCCTCGGGGGAGGGGCGGCGGGCCAGGGTCAGCAGGAACCAGGTTCCCAGATAGAGAGGCACGAACAGGGCCGGAAGGTTCCGTCGGGCGAGCCACACCCTGTTGCGGGCCACGTTGTGGAAGTACGAGGCGTGCCGGGCGGGCGAGGTGGTGGGGTGGTGCAGCACCACGTCCGCCCGGTAGTCGATGGCCCAGCCGGCGTCCAGCGCGCGCCAGGCGAGGTCGGTCTCCTCGTGCGCGTAGAAGAACTCGGCGGGCAGCTGCCCGGCCTGCTCGAACACCGTGCAGCGCACGGCGCTGGCGCCGCCCAGGAAGGTGGTCACCCGGGAGGAGCGCAGCGGGTCGCTGGCGCGCAGCCGGGGGACGTGCCGGCGCTGGGTGACGCCGGTGTCCGGGTCGGCGATCCGGAAGCTGACGATGCCCAGCTCCGGGTCGGCGCTGAAGGCCTCGCGCAGCAGGCGGGCCGAGTCGGTGCGCGGCAGGTGGCCGTCGTCGTCCAGGAAGAGGACGGCGTCGACGTCCTTGCCGTCCCGGCCGAAGAGCTCGATGCCGACGTTGCGGCCGCCCGGGATGCCGAGGTTCTCCGGCAGCTCGACGGCGCGCACGTCCGCCGGCAGCGGCGGCAGCGGGGCGCCGTTGGCGACCACGGCCAGCTCGACGGCGGGCCCCTCCTGGGCGCGGACCGACTCGATCAGCGCGTTCAGCTCGGCCGGGCGGTTGCCCATGGTGATGATGACCGCGCCGAGCCGGAAGGTGTCGGCGGCCCCGGTCCTGGTGTCCCCGGTCACGGCGCTCACCGGAGCCTGCTGGAGAGGACGATGCTCAGCAGGTGCAGCACGGTCTGCAGCATGGCGATCGCGGCCAGCACGACCACCGCGAGCCGGGTGAACAGCAGTCCGCCGTGCACGGCGTCCGCGACGCCCGCGGCCAGGATGAACAGCGAGGCCTCGACCGCGCCGACCAGCCGGTGGAACTTGAGCAGCGACGCCACCCGGCGGGCCTTGGCGACCCCGGCCGAGCGCGGCACCGAGGCGCTGTCCTCGACCGCCGTCATGCCGCTGCGGGCACGGGCCACGTCGACCAGGTCGGTCTCGGACTTGATCAGGATGGCGCCGAGCGCGGCCAGCGTGCCGAGGAAGGCCCACTCCCAGTGGGAGCCGCCGCCCTCGCGGTGCGGCAGGTCGGTGGCGCGCAGGCCGAGGCCGGTCAGCAGGGCCGCCTCGGACATGTAGTGGCCGACCCGGTCCAGGTAGACGCCGGTGAGCGAGGTCTGCCGGCGCCAGCGGGCCACCTCGCCGTCCACGCAGTCCAGCAGCAGGTAGACCTGGATGAGCAGGGCCCCGAGGACCGCGCCGGTCAGGCCGGGGACGACCAGGGCGGCACCGGCGAGGATGCCGGTGAACATCATCAGGTAGGTCAGGCCGTTGGGCGTGATCGCCGTCATGGTGGAGAGCACGCGGGTGATCCGCAGCGAGATCTTCCGCATGTAGAGGCGGCCCGCCCAGTGCTCGGCGCTGCGGCGCTGGAGCATGCCCTCCGGGTGGATCACCGCGCGCAGTTCCTCGATCGAGGGGCGGCGGGTCAGGTCCACCGGGGCCGGGGAGGGGCCCTTCGTGGACGGCTCAGCTGTTGACGGCTTGGACATAGTCGGCGTACGCGTCCCTGATTGCGGAAGGGGAGAGGTCGAGGTGCTCAAGGATGGTGAAGCGACCCGGACGGGTGTTCGGAGCGTAGTGCACCGCTTCGGTGAACTCCGCTTCGCTGAACCCGATCTGAGCTGCGGTCACCGGCAGTCCGTGGCGCGCCAGGCGCTCCACGATCAGACCGGTCAGCTCGCGTTCGCCCCGCAGGAAGCTGGCGAAGGCCGCCCCGAGGCCGACCTGTTCGCCGTGCTGGGCGGACCGCTTGGGGTACAGCACGTCCAGGGCATGCGAGATCTCGTGGCAGGCGCCCGAGGAGGGCCGGGTGCTGCCCGCGATGTTCATCGCGATGCCGGACAGTACCAGGGCTTCCGCGAGTGCGGTGAGGAGGTCCTGATCCTGGAGGTTTCCTGGGTGCCGCAGCAGGTTCTCGCCCGCCGAACGGGCCATCGCGACGGCCAGTCCGTCCACCCGTTCACCGGTCTCGGCCTGCGACAGCTCCCAGTCGGCGCACGCCGAGATGTTGGAGATGACGTCGCCGATGCCGGCTGCCACGAAGCGCGGCGGGGCCTGCCGGATCACGTCCAGGTCGACCACGATGCCGATCGGGCTGGGCACCCCGTAGGAGCCCCGGCCGGCGTCGTTGTCGAGGGTGGAGACGGGCGAGCAGATGCCGTCGTGGGCGAGGTTGGTGGCGACCGCGACCAGCGGCAGGCCGACCCGGGCGGCGGCGTACTTGGCGGCGTCGATGATCTTGCCGCCGCCGAGCGCCACGACGGTGTCGTAGTGCCCGCCGCGCATCTCCTCGGCCAGCCGGACCGCGCTGTCGAGGCTGCCGTCGTCGACGTTGTACCAGTCGGCGCCGGGCAGCGCCGGCTCCAGTCGCCGGCGCAGCACCTCGCCGGAGCCGTTGCTGATCGCCACGGCGATCCGGCCCGACGCGGAGAGCCGCTGGTCCGCGAGGATGCCGCCGAGGGCGTCCAGCGCCCCCGAGCGGACCTCCACGAAGACCGGCGACGGCACCAGCCGGGTCAGTACTGGCACGCGATCTCCCGCGCCTTCGCCAGGTCGTCGTGGTTGTCGACCTCGACCCAGGAGACCTCGCCGATCGGCTGGACGTCGATCCGCAGGCCGCGGTTGACCATCTCCTGGTAGCCGTCCTCGTAGTACAGCTGCGGGTCGCGCTCGTAGGTGGCGCGCAGCGCGTCGGTGAGGTCGGCGGCGGCGGCGGGGTTGATCACGGTCACGCCGATGTACTCGCCGCTGGCCTCGACCGGGTCCATCAGCTTGGTGATGCGGCGCATGCCGGCGGCCGGGTCGACGACGACCTTCATCTCCTCGTCGGCGAGCTTCTTCACCGTGTCGAGGGCGAGCAGGATGCCCGGGGCGTTGCCCTCGGCGGTCAGCCGGGCGTTGCCCTCCAGCATGGTGCGCTGGACGGAGGCCGGGTGGACGGTGTCACCGTTGGCGAGCAGCAGGCCCTCGGCGAAGAGCTCGCGGGCGCACCAGAGGGAGTAGGCGTTGTTCCACTCCTCGGCCTTGTCGTTCTCGACCAGGGTGAGCTTGACCCCGTACTTCCGCTCCAGCGCGCTCTTGCGGTCGTACACCGCCTCCTTGCGGTAGCCGACGACGATCGCCGCCTCGCGCAGGCCGACCTCGGCGAAGTTGCCGAGCGTGAGGTCCAGGACGGTCCGCTCCCCGTCGACCGGCACCAGCGCCTTGGGCAGGGTGTCGGTGTACGGGCGCAGTCGGCGGCCGGCGCCGGCTGCCAGAACGAGGCCGATCATGCGGGGTCTCCTGATCCGTCGTGCTGTGCGCTGCCGCCGACGGTCGCGGTGGCGCGCCGATACCGGCGAGGATGCGGGCACCGTGTCCTAAGTGATGGTAGGCGACCACGGCGACCAGCCCGAACGCGGCCGGGCGCGGGCGGCGGGCCGCCGGAGCGGGCCGGGCCCCGCGGTGCGGGCGGCGGGCGGGGCGCGGGCGGCGGTCGTGGGGAAGGGGTGCGGCCCGGGGTGGCGGTTCCGCCGCGCGGACCCGCCGGATCGAACGCGCGCCGAACGGTTTCCGAACGGATCTGCTAGCCCGACGCCCATTCCGACGACAGGAACGGCCCGGGAACGGTCATGATCCGCCCGGTTGTGCGTGGGACCCCTGTGCACCGCCACCCGTACGGCACACTGGGGCACGACGCCACCGGTGCTCCGATCGCCCCCGAAAGAGGCCTCATGCCCCAGAGTCTGCCGACCAACCCGACGCACTTCACCTCCGAGATCGACACCGGTCTCGACGTGGAGACCGACGTGACGGCCGACCTCCGGGCCACGGCCGGCGCCTCCGCGCCCGAGATCCTGCTCGAGCTCGTCGACGACGAGGGCGTCACGATCGGCACCGCCGAGAAGCTCTGGGCCCACCAGCAGCCGGGGCGGCTGCACCGGGCGTTCTCGGTCTTCCTCTTCGACCGGCAGGGCCGGCTGCTGCTCCAGCGCCGCGCCCTGGGCAAGTACCACTCCCCCGGCGTCTGGTCGAACACCTGCTGCGGCCACCCCTACCCCGACGAGCCGCCGTTCGTCGCCGCCGCCCGGCGCACCGCGGAGGAGCTGGGCGTCGCACCGGCGCTGCTCTGCGAGGCCGGCACCGTCCGCTACGACCTGCCGGACGAGGCCTCCGGCCTGATCGAGCGGGAGTGGAACCACCTCTTCGTCGGCCTGGTCACCGCGGACGTGCAGCCGGATCCGGACGAGGTGGACGACTTCGCCTTCGTCACCGCGGAGGAGTTGCGCGAGCTGGAGGCGGAGCGGCCGTTCTCGGTGTGGTTCCGGACGGTCTTCGAGGCGGCGCTGCCGGGCATCCGGGAGATCGCCGGCCGCGACTGGTAGGCGGGGGCGGGCGGGAGCACCGCTGCTAGGGCCGGGTCCGGCGGTCCGCCTCCTCCCGGGGGACGGGCAGCGAGGCCCAGATGACCTTGCCGCCCTCCCCCGTCCGCTCCACGTCGCAGACCCCGCCGGCCTGCAGCGTCACGCTCTTCACCAGCAGCAGCCCCCGCCCGCCGGTCCGCCCGGTGTCGCTCTCCAGCGCCTTCGGCCGGTACGGGTCGCCGTCCTCGACCGAGACCCGCACCCAGCCGTCGCGGACCGCCAGCTCGGTGGTCACCTCCGGGGACTTCTCGGCGGCGTGCGTCACGGCGTTGCTCACCAGCTCGGAGACGATCAGCAGCACGTCGTCCACCAGCTCCTGGTACCGCACCCCGGCCATGCCCTGGGCCAGCAGCCGGTCCCGCACCGCGTGCCTGGTCCGGGGCACCGACGCCTCCGCCGCCGGCACCGCGAACCGCCACACGCCCTCCACCGGCCCGGCCCCGCGCCGTCTCGGCCCGGCCTCCGCCGACTCGCTGATCTGCTCCAGCTCCACGTCCAGCCGCCCTTCGTCCGCGACCCCGGGAATCAGGCGTTCCGCTCATGGCGCCCTCGGTCCACAGAGGCTAGGAGAGCTGCCCCCGGCGCCGTGGCACCGTCGACAACTTGACCGTGTCGGATCGGTCCCGGCCGCTTCCGATCGCGCGACGGTCACAACCCGACCGGTTCCCGTCCCTGAAGCACCACTTCGCTCACCCTCGCGATGCATCCCCGTCACCCCGGTGATCCCCGCCGGGGAAACGCAGGTGAGAAGCACTCCAGAACCCTGGTAATGTTCTCTCTGTCGCCGAGGGGTCGAGAGAAAAGCCCCCGGAGCACACACCCCGTCCGGGTGGCGGAATGGCAGACGCGCTAGCTTGAGGTGCTAGTGCCCTTTATCGGGCGTGGGGGTTCAAGTCCCCCCTCGGACACCGGTAATTCCCCGTGGGAACTCGAAAGAGATCCCACGGGGAATTTCTTTTTTTTCCCCGCTTTCCATCGTCAGGTCGCACCGCACGCGCCGCACTCGCCCCGCCGGGACCGGCCCTGAGCTGCTCAGACCTGCTCAGACCCGGGGGCTCGCGAGTCCGATAGTCGGACACGAGATGGCAACGATCGAACGATCTGAGCTTTATCTGAGGCTTTGGTCCGATTTCGCACCATAGCCTGCTGTGCGTTTATCCGGACACCGACCGATGTGGGGTCCGGACCCGGACGAAGCCACCGATGAGACGACAAGGACCGATACGTTGAGCGTGCCCGAGCCGGCGACGGCATCCCACCAGCACTACCGCCGCTCGCTCGGCACCATCAGCCTGACCGCCGTCGGGCTCGGCTCGATCATCGGGTCGGGCTGGCTGTTCGGCGCGGAGCGCGCCGCGCGGCTGGCCGGGCCGGCGTCGATCGTCGCCTGGGTGATCGGGGCCGCGGTCGCGCTGACCATCGCGCTGACCTACAGCGAGCTGGGCTCGATGTTCCCCAAGGCCGGCGGGATGGTGCGGTACGGCCAGTACTCGCACGGCTCCCTGGCCGGCTACCTGGCGGCCTGGGCCAACTGGATCGCGATCGTCTCGGTGATCCCCGGCGAGGCGACCGCCTCCGTCCAGTACATGAGCTCCTGGAAGTTCGGCTGGGCCAAGGACCTGTACGACGGCCAGGAACTGACCGTCAGCGGGGTCGCCCTGGCCAGCGTGCTGCTGGTCGGCTACTTCGCGCTGAACTGGTTCGCGATCACGCTGTTCGCCAAGACCAACACCGCGATCACCGTGTTCAAGGTGGTCGTCCCCACCCTCACGGCCGGCGCGCTGCTGCTGGCGCACTTCGACACCGCGCACTTCACCGACCACGGCGGCTTCGCGCCGAACGGCTGGAGCGCGGTGTTCACGGCGGTCGCCGTCTCCGGCATCGTCTGGGCGTTCAACGGCTTCCAGTCCCCGCTCAACCTGGCCGGCGAGGCCCGCAACCCCGGCAAGTCGCTGCCCAAGGCCGTCATCGGCTCGATCCTGATCGCGCTGGTGATCTACGTCGCGCTGCAGGTCGCCTTCCTCGGCGCCGTCCCGGCCGCCGACCTGGCGAACGGCTGGGGCGGCCTCGGCTACACCTCCCCGCTGGCCGACCTGTCGATCGCCTGGGGCCTGAACTGGCTGGCACTGCTGCTGTACGCGGACGCCTTCGTCTCCCCCAGCGGCACCGGCATGATCTACGCCGCCACCACCTCGCGCATGATCCACGGCGTGCAGGAGAACGGCCACCTGCCGTCGGTCTTCGGCCGGGTGGACGCCAAGACCGGCATCCCGCGCCCCGCCCTGCTGCTCAACCTGCTGATCGCCTTCCTCTTCCTCGCCGTCTTCCGCGGCTGGGGCTCGCTCGCCGAGATCGTCTCGGTCGCCACCGTGATCTCGTACATCACCGGCCCGGTCGCCGTGATGGCGCTGCGCCGCCTCGCCCCCGAGCTGCCGCGCCCGGTCCGGCTGCGCGCGATGCCGGTGATCGCCCCGGTCGCCATGGTCTTCGGCTCCCTGGTGCTCTACTGGGCCCGCTGGCCGCTGACCGGCAAGGTGATCCTGCTGATGGCCGCCGGCCTGCCGATCTGGGCCTGGTACGAGCTGCGCAAGCCGTTCGCCGAGCTGAAGCCGCACCTCAAGGCGGGTGCCTGGATGGTCGCCTACCTCTTCGTGATGGCCGCCGTCTCCTGGGCCGGCTCGACCGACTTCGGCGGCCAGGGTTACCTGCCGGAGGGCTGGGACCTGCTGGTCGTGGCCGCGATCGGCCTCGCCTTCTACTACTGGGGCGTCGCCAGCGCCTGGGCCAACCCGTCCCTGGCCGCGGTGAAGGACGAGCTCGCCGCCGAGGCCGGCGCCGAGACCGGGACCGAGGGCGCCGCGCTGCCGCGCCAGGCGGGCGAGGCCTCGCGGGTCTGAGCGGAGTACGTCGTGCGCGAGAGCGCCGGTCGGGGTCGCCCCGGCCGGCGCTCTCGCGTTGCCGCCGTCGTTCGGTGCCGGCCTGCGTACCGCCGGGCCGGCCCGATGCGGACCGGGCCGGTCAGCCCCGGCGGGCCCGGCGGATGGCGGAGGTGACGACCGGCGGGAGGAGGTCCCCCGCGACGCGCTTGGCCACGTTGGTCGGCCGCCGGCGCTCGGCGGCGCGGGCCCGGCGGACGGCGAGGTCCTCGGCGGCCGCCTCCTGGGCGCGCAGCGCCTCGCGACGGGACTCCTCGGCCTCACGGCGGGCGGACTCGGCGGCCAGCCGGTCGTGGTGGCGGGAGGGCCGGAACGGCGCGATGCCCTCCGAGTTGCCGCCGAGCCGCAGCACCTGCTGCCCGTTCAGGGTCTCCGTGGTGAGCTGGCAGCCCTCGGCCAGGCCGATCCGGTCCAGCAGGTCACGCTGGGCGGGCTCCGGGTCCCCCCAGGTCCCGTAGAACTTGCAGTCGGTGAGCACGATCGGCTTCAGCCCGTGGTTGAACACGGCCTCCCAGGTCGCGGCGGCCACGCCGGGCGTGTGCGCCGAACGGTAGTCGTCCAGGACCACCACGCCCTGGGGCTGGAGCGCCACCCGGGCCACCTGGAGGTCGCCCACCACGTGCTCGTACAGGTGCGAGGCGTCGATGTGGATGAACCGGAAGGCACCCGCCGGTATCCGGCCGCCGGCCAGGCTGGAGGTCGGCTCCTGGATGATCTCCGGCAGCTCCTGGTGGAACGACAGGTAGTTGTCCTCGAACGCGGACCGGGTCAGCGTCTTCCGGTAGGACATGTCCATCTCGGCGGCGTTCTCGTCGTCCGGGGCGTCCGAGTCGAAGAGGTCACAGACCGTGAACGTCTCGGCGGGCTGCAGGTGGCTGCCGATCACGATCGCGCTGCGCCCCAGGTAGGCGCCCATCTCCAGCAGGTCGCCGGTGACCCCCGCCTTCTCCTGGCGGGCGAGGAACCACTCGAAGAGGTGGCGGTCGTGGTCCCAGAACCACCCGGGGACGTCATCGAGCACAGCAGGCTCGGCGGGCCGGTGCTGCTCGGCGCTCAACGCGGCGTCGGTCACGAGGTTGCTCCTTACACGCTACGGACGACCATGGGGAACGTTCTCGAGGCACTGATGCAGGTCAGGAGGCCGGAGCCTCCCTCCCATCATCCGGAGCAGTGGTCGGTCCGGCACGGCGAAAGCCGATCGGACCCGTTGCCAACGCCGGCTCCGCGTGCCCGAGTGTGCTGCAATCTACCTCTCCCTGAACGAAGTTGAGGAGGTATTGCACAGAAAACATTCGCAGACCATCGATGCGTGGGCGGCGGCGGTCCGCGCACGGTCGGTGACGAGCCGGTGGGACCCCTGTGACCGGTGGGGCCTCCGGGCCGTGGACCGGGCCCCTCAGGCGCTCTCCGTGAGCCTCCTGGCGGCCGCCTCGGCGATCCGGGCGGTCCGGGCCGCGTCGCACTGCCGGCGCACCACCCGCCGGGCGGTGCCGTCGACCGGGCCGAGGACGACGTCCACCGGCCCGGGCACGGAGCGTCCCAGCACCACCGTGGCGGCCGGGGCGCCGCCGGGCAGGACGGTGGCGTGGAACTCGCCGGCCGCCAGGGTGTACGTCTCACCGCGCGTGCTGGTCCGCTCACCGAGCGCCTCCCAGCGCACCAGCCGCGGGGTCGGCCGGATCTCGTCCGCGCCGGCCGCGCTGCGCACCTCGTACGCGCGGTGGGTCGGCCGGTCCGGTTCGTCGTGCACCGTGACCCGCAGGTTGCCGACCCGCCCGTACAGCACGCTGCTCTTCAGCTCCCAACTGTGGCAGTGGATCTCCCGGGTGTCCGGGCCCGGACCGCGGCCCCCGGTGGTGCCCGGCCGGCCGGCGGCCGGGCCGAAGACGTGGACGCAGACCCCGAACACCCCGTCGCGCAGGACCGGCAGGCAGAAGAAGCCGAGCGGGTGGGCGACGGCCCGCACGGCTCTCGCGCCGGAGGCGACCTCGGCCAGGATCCCGCCGACCAGGCCGTCCAGGGCGGGCGCGGCGAGGGCGTCCCCCGCGGCCCGGTCGAGCGTCGCGTAGAGCTCCGGGGAGCGGTCGGCGGGAGCGGGAGTGGAAACGGGAGCGGGAGCGGGAGCCCGGCCGGGTGCGGACGCGGGGGTGCGGGGGTGCGGGAAGGACTGCAAGGGGTCGTCCATCGTCTTCTCCCTCCGGCGGCTACCTGCGGTACGGGTTCTCCGCGTGCAGCGCCCGGTCGATGATGTCGCCGACGTCCCCGTCCGAGAAGGCCGCCGGCAGCCGGATGCCCAGCTGCTCGAACAGCCGCCTGGCCTCGTCGACGGTCGGGTCGTCACTGAGCGGCTCGACGTCCCGGAGGTCGAGCTTGACCGCCTGTTCCCGGTAGTGGTGCAGCTCCGTGACGTAGTAGTCGTAGAGCGGCCGCCCCCGCTCGACGTAGAGGCTGACCCGCCGGGGATCGTCCTGGGTGATGATCAGGCAGGAGGCGGAGAGGTCGAACCGCAGGGCCGGGACGACGGACGAGAGGTGGACGTCGATCTCCAGCGTGTCGAGCCGCTGCCGGTACCAGGCGGCCGCGAACACCGTCGCGTACGACTCCTTGCGGGTCCGCTCCACGCTCCACCCACCGGCCTGCGCGCCGTCCGGCCGGTTGCCGAAGGTCTCCCGGAACCGCGAGTAGGCCGCGCAGGCCCGCTCGTCGCCGGGGTGCACGATGTCGATCTTGACGGTGAGCGACCGGCGCCGCCGCCGCGCCTCCCGGACGCACTCGGGCAGGGTGACCGCCCGCAGGTAGGTGCCGGTGCCGCCCTTGAACACCCAGCGGTCGGTGTCCAACCGTGCCCGCTCAAGCGCCCGTTCGAGTTCCACCCCGGCCAGTTCCCGCACCGAGGTCAGGTTGTCCAGCGCCTGCCGGGCGCCGGCCGTGGCCTCCCGGATGTCGGAGATCCGGCGCCGGCGCTCGGCGAGCGAGCCGTACACCACCGCCGCCAGCACCAGCAGGGTCGCGCCGGACACCACGTTGTCGCCGAGCCCGCCGCCGAACAGGTCGAGCAGCCCCACCGCCAGTGCCCCGCAGAAGGCGACCACGCCGTCGGAGTTCCGCAGCGCCCACGCGATCGCGTTCTCCAGCCGCCGCCCGGGACCCGCACCCCCGTCGGCCACCGCGCACCCCCTTCGTTCGCCGACCAACATGGTACGTGTGGCAGGCAGTTGACGACCAGACAGCCCGGTTTTTCGGGCCGCCCGGGCGCCTGTCCCCGGAGGACGTCAGCGGACGCGGCCGCGGGGTTTGAGGGGGGTGGCGGGGAGTTCGGGGGCGGGGAGGCGGTCGCCGTGGTAGCCGTGGACTTCGCCGAAGCGGGTGGTGGTCATCCAGTCGGTGCGGGCGCGGGCGATGTCGTCGTTGGTGCGGCCGATGAAGTTCCACCACATGACGAGGTGTTCGTCGAAGGGTTCGCCGCCGAGGAGGAGGAGTGTGGCGTCGGTGCGGGCGTGGAGGGGGAGTCGGCGGCGGTCGGTGCCGAGGTAGAGCATCGAGCCGGGTTCCAGGGGGACGCCGTCGACCTCGGT
>NZ_JBHXTG010000032.1:0-82169 GCF_042677465.1 Kitasatospora sp. NPDC127111 | reverse complement strand
GGGGAGGGTTCGCGTCGTGCGCACGACGCGAACCCGCCCCTCGGGGCGTTCCCGGTGAAAGGCTGAGGCATGAACACGGGAGCCATGAACGGTGACGACGTCCGGGCGGCGCTCGGCGAGCTGCTGCACGTCCTCGGCCCGCCCACCGGTGACGGCCACGACTGGGACGCGCCGGCCGGATCGCTGGAGTGGAGCTGCCGGGAGACCGCCGCGCACATCGCGCACGACCTGCTCGCCTACGCCGGCCAGCTCGCCGCCCGCCCCGCCGACGGGTACCTGCCGCTCGACCTCACGGTGCGCCCGGCGGCCGGGCCCGCCGAGGTCCTCACGGTCGTGACGGCCTGCGCGCAGCTGCTGGCCACCGCCCTGGACGCCGCCCCGCCCGACCTGCGGGCCTGGCACTTCGGCCCGTTCGACCCGCCCGGCTTCGCCGCCATGGGGGTGTCCGAGATCCTGCTGCACACCCACGACATCGCCCTCGGCCTCGGCCTGCCCTGGCGGCCGCCGGCCGGGCTCAGCGCGGCCGTGCTGGCCCGGCTCGCCCCCGACGCCCCGCCCGGCGACCCCGCCGACGTCCTGCTCTGGCACACCGGGCGCGGAGAGCTGAACGGCCGCCCGCGCAAGGTCTCGTGGACCTGGCGGACGGCCGTGCGGGCGGACTGAGCAGGGGTCAGGCGGTGGCGGTCCGCTCGGCGGCACTGCGCTCGACGCAGAACTCGTTGCCCTCGATGTCCAGCATCGTCACCCAGCCCTTGCCGTCCGGGGTGCGGTGGTCGCCCTGGACGGTGGCGCCCAGGGCGAGCAGCCGCTCGACCTCCTCGTCCCGGGTCCGGTCCTGCGGCTGCAGGTCCAGGTGGACGCGGTTCTTCACGGTCTTGCCCTCGGGCACCTGGATGAACAGCAGCCCGCCGCCCGGCGACTCCACCAGGACCTCCGGATCGCCCGGTCCGTCCTCGTCGCTGACCTTGGCGTCCAGCACCTCGGCCCAGAACCGCGCGAGCCGGTAGGAGTCGGCGCAGTCGATCGTCACGTGTCGCACAAGAGAAGCCATGAGGGCCACTCTGGCCCGCTTCCCCCTCCCGGTCCAGGCATTAACCGTCGCCGGTCACACCGTCGGCGTTCGCACCATCGGCGGGTCACACCGTCGCCGGTCAGGCCGTCGGCGGTCGGACCTCGGCGGCGCGTGCGCCGCGGCTGTGCCGGTGGCCGTCCAGCGGGAACTCCGGCGGCAGGGCCGGGAGCACCTCCCGCAAGCGGTAGCCGGTCTTCTCCGCCACCCGGCAGGAGGCCGCGTTGTCCACCTGGTGCAGCAGGTCGAGCCGGACCAGCCCATCGGCGGCGAAGGCCGCGAACGCCCAACCGGTGACCGCCTCCAGTGCGCGGGGCGCCAGGCCCCGGCCCCGCGCGGCCGCCGCCGTCCAGTACCCCACCTCGGCGACCGGGCCGCCGGGCGCACCGCGCTTGAGCGCCACGTTGGCGACCAGCTCGGCCGGCCCGGAGGCCCGCGGCTCCAGGACGGCGAAGCTGTACCGCACCCCGTCCGCCCAGCCCCGGTACTGCAGGTCGAGCCAGCGGGCGGCCTCGTCGGGGTCGGTCACCGGCGTCCGGGTGAAGCGGCGCAGCGTCTCGTCCCGGTGGATCTCGATCAGGGCGGGCGCGTCCTCGTCCCGGAACGGCCGGAGCAACAGGCCTTCGGCGGCGGGGAGTTCGACTGTCGGGGTCACTTCTTCAGACCCTCCCAGCCCCAGCGCGGCGTCGGGCCCGGATCCCCCAGGTCCGCGCCGACGGGCGCCGCCGAGACGTCCTCGGCGATCTTCGTGCCCCAGTCGAAGTACTCCAGCACCCGCCGGCGCAGCAGCTCGTCGTCCGGCAGCTCCTTCCGTACGGCGGCGCCCATCAGCTCCATCCAGCGGCCGCGCTGCTGCTCGGTGATGGCCAGGCCCAGGTGCGCGCGGAGCAGGCTCTGGTGACCGCCGAGCTCGGCGGTGAACCGGGCGGGGCCGCCGAAGATCTCGGCCAGCCAGACCGCGACGTGCTCGATGTGGGTGGTGGTGAAGTTCGCGAACACCGGTGCCAGCACCGGGTCGGCCAGGACCCCCTCGTAGAAGGTGTTGCTCAGCCTGCGGAGCGCTTCGATGCCCCCGACGGCGTCGTACAGGCTCTCGGACCGTTCGTCGCTCATGTGTTCTCCCCGTGCGTGGGTACGTGGGTCCCTTCCTAGCAGCCGCCGGAGCCGGGCGCCGTCCGTCGGAGCGGGCGTTCGCGCCCGGCTCAGCAAGTGGAGCCTGGGCTCCCGGTTTGACCTTGACGCTGGTGTCAGGGTCGGAGGCTGACGCCCATGAACGACGAGAGCACTCGACAGGACATCCGGCAGGACGGCGCGGCGCCCCGGGTGGTGCTGGTCACCGGCGCGGGCACGGGGATCGGCCGGGCCACCGCGCGGGCCTTCGCCGCCCAGGGGCCGGAGGTCACCGTGGTGGCGGTCGGACGGCGGGCCGAACCGCTGGCGGAGACCGCCCGCAGCCACCCCGGGCGGATCCACCCGCTGGTCGGGGACGTCACGGCCCCGGGCGGACCCGAGGAGATCGTCCGGTGGGCGCTGGAGCGGTTCGGGCGCCTCGACGTCCTGGTGAACAACGCGGCGATCGCCCCGTTCGGCTGGCTCGGCGCGTACACCCGGGACGGCGTCGAGGCGGTACTGGCGACCAACCTGGTGGCACCCGTCCTGCTCGGCCAGGCCGCCCTGCCCGCGCTGACGGAGAGCCGGGGCGTGGTCGTCAACGTGAGCACCGCCGTCGGACAGCGCGGCTGGCCGACCAACTCGGTGTACGCGGCGAGCAAGGCCGCGCTGGAGACGGTCACCCGCAGCTGGGCGGTGAAGCTGGCGCCGCGGGGCGTCCGGGTGGTGGCGGTGGCGCCCGGCGCGGTCGCCACACCGATCGCGGACCACTCCGGGTTCAGCCCGGAACAGCGGGCGGCCACCCGGCGGTGGCAGATCGCCCACACCCCGCTCGGCCGGATCGGCGAGCCGGCCGAGGTGGCCTGGGCGATCGTCCAACTGGCCTCACCGCAGGCCTCGTTCGTCACCGGAGTAGTCTTGCCGGTGGACGGCGGCGCCGTCGTGGCGTGATCCGGGCGGAGGGCGGGGGCGGGGAGCGGTGCTGATCGGGGAGCTGGCCCGGGCGACCGGCAGTACGGCCAGGGCGCTGCGCCACTACGAGCAGACCGGGCTTCTCGACTCCTCCCGCGCGCCCAACGGCTACCGGGAGTACGACGGGGCGGCGGTGGTGCGGGTCCGCAACATCCGCGGCCTGCTGGCCGCCGGGCTCACCCTGGACGACGTGCGGCTCTTCCTGCCCTGCCTGGACGGCGACGTGCTGGCCGGCCCGCCGTCCGCCACCGCGCTGCGGATCGCCCGGGAGCGGCTGGCCGTCCTGGAACGCCGGATCGCCGCGCAGACCGAGGCCCGGGACCGGCTGGTCGCGGCGCTGGCGGCGGCCGGGGCCGCGGAGCGGCCTCCGGCGGATTGAGCGGCCCGGCCGGGTGACACCCCCGATCGGGGGTGTGCAGCGGGCGGCGGTCGGAGGACAGTGGGCGCATGCAGATTCCACTCTCCGTGATGGACTTCCTCGACCGGGCCGAGCTGGTCTACGGCGACCGGGTCGGCATCGTCGACGAACCCGTGCAGCCCGCCGAGTCCTGGGGCGAACTGACGTACCGCCGGGTCGCCGAACTGGCCCGCGCGCAGGCGGCCGGGCTGGACCGGCTGGGCGTCGGGCCGGGCGAGCGGGTCGCCGTCGTGTCGCACAACTCGGCCCGGCTGATGACCTCGTTGTACGGCGTGAGCGGGTACGGCCGGGTACTGGTGCCGGTCAATTTCCGGCTGAAGGCGGAGGAGGTGTCGTACATCGTCGAGCAGAGCGGCGCGTCCGTGCTGCTGGTCGACCCCGAACTCGCCGAGCCGCTGGCCGGGGTGACCGCCAAGCACACGTTCGTGCTCGGCGCGGACAGCGACGCCCTGCTGTACGACTTCGACCGGCAGCCGCGCCGGTACGAGATCGGCGAGAACGACACCGCGACGATCAACTACACCAGCGGAACCACCGCTCGCCCCAAGGGCGTTCAGCTCACCCACCGGAACATCTGGCTGAACGCGACGCTGATGGGCCTGCACTTCGGGGCGAGCGACCGGGACGTCTACCTGCACACCCTGCCGATGTTCCACGCCAACGGCTGGGGCCTGCCGTTCTCGCTCACCGGGCTGGGCGCGCAG
Source organism: Kitasatospora sp. NPDC127111 (assembly GCF_042677465.1). NCBI lineage: Bacteria > Bacillati > Actinomycetota > Actinomycetes > Kitasatosporales > Streptomycetaceae > Kitasatospora > Kitasatospora sp. NPDC127111. The sequence goes on along the minus strand of NZ_JBHXTG010000032.1, from coordinate 77,896 downwards.
CACATCGTGCTGCGCAAGGTGGACGGGGCCGAGATCCTGCGCCGGATCGAGCGGCACGGGGTGACCTTCCTGTGCGGCGCGCCCGCGGTGGTCCAGATGGTGCTGGACGCGGCCGCCGACTGGGACGGGCCCGTCCCCGGCCGGGACAAGGTGCGGATGATCGTGGCCGGCGCCCCGCCGCCGACCCCGGTGGTGCAGCGGATCGAGGAGGAGCTCGGCTGGGAGTTCATGCAGATCTACGGCCTGACCGAGACCTCGCCGGTGGTGACGGTCAACCGCTCCCGCGCCGAGTGGGACGGACTGTCCGCCGCCGAACGGGCCGAGAAGCTGGTGCAGGCGGGCTCGCCGGCGCTCGGCAACCAGGTCCGGGTGGACGGGCAGGGCGAGGTGCTGGTCCGCTCCAACGTGGTGCTCGACGGCTACTGGCAGCAGCCGCAGGCGACCGCGGAGGCGATCCGGGACGGCTGGTTCCACACCGGGGACGGCGGCACCCTCACCGACGGCTACCTGACCATCTCGGACCGGAAGAAGGACGTCATCATCAGCGGCGGGGAGAACGTCTCCTCGATCGAGGTGGAGGACTGCCTGTACGGCCACCCGGCGGTGGCCGAGGTCGCGGTGATCGGCGTGCCGGACGAGAAGTGGGGCGAGACGGTCAAGGCGCTGGTGATCCTGAAGCCCGGGTCCGAGGCGACGGAGGCCGAGCTCATCGCGCACTGCAAGCAGCGGCTGGCCGGCTACAAGTCGCCCACCTCGGTGGAGTTCCGGGACGCGCTGCCGCGGACCACCACCGGCAAGCTGCAGAAGTTCCGGCTCCGCGAGCCGTACTGGGCGGGGCGGGAGCGGAACGTCAACTGACCCTCGCCGCCCGGGCCGCCTCCAGGAGGCCGGACTCGCGTGCCACCAGCGCGAGTTCGGTCCGGTTGCGGACGCCGAGCTTGTGCATGGCGCCCTTCAGGTAGCCGGTCACGGTGTTGCGGGTGAGGCCCAGCTGGGCGGCGATCTCCGGGTTGGTCCGGCCGGTCGCCGCCCAGCGGAGCACCTCGTGCTCGCGCCGGGTGAGCGGGGTGGAGGGGAGCGCGCTCCGGCCCGCCGGGCCGCTCCAGGCCGCGGCGCCGGCCAGGGCCAGGGTGGCGGCCGCGGCGAGCCTGCCGACGGCGGCGATCCGGACGTCGCCGAACGGCACCACCGAGCGCAGCGACGCGTACACCACGCCGTGCACCGTGCCGCCGTGCACCAGCGGGACGGTGAGCATCGCGTAGAGGTCCTCGGCGGTGACGGCGGCGTCGTAGTGGTGCGAGATGGTGGTGGCGGCCCGGTAGTCGGGCACCCAGGTGGGAGCGCGTTCGGCCAGCGCCCGGCCGCCGAGGCCGGTCCCGGCCGGGACGACGAGGTCGTGCAGCAGGTCGGCCCGGGTGCCGGCCCAGTGCCGCAGGACCATGCCGTCCGGCTCCCGCGCGGCGCGGCCCGGGTGCGGCACGCCGACCAGGCCGACGTCGGCGCCGCAGTCGGCGACCACCCGGCGGGCGAGGTCCCCGAGCACGGCGTCCCGGACCAGTTCGGCGGCGCGCGCGGCCAGGTCGTCGGCCCCGCCGGACCGGGTGTCGGTGTCCGCAGCCCTCGTCACCGCGCGATTCTCACACGCGGCGGGACCGGTGGCGAGAGTCGTGACGTGCGTTTTCGACGGAGTCCGGGGTGGCCGCGACGGGCGCGGCGTAGGGTGCGGGGCCTGGTTACCGGTGAGTCACCATCGAGGCGAGAGGGAAGTCCATGACGACCGAACCGAAGGAGCCCCGCGCCGCCGGCGTCCTGGCCGGGCTGCTCGACGACCTGCGGGCGGAGAGCGCCGTGCTGGACGACCTGGTGGCCGGGCTGGAGCCGGACGGCTGGGCGGCGGACACCCCGGCGCAGGGGTGGACGATCGCGCACCAGATCGCCCACCTGGCCTGGACGGACGACTGGGCCGGACTCTCCGCGCGCGACCCGGAGGGCTTCGTCGCGGAGACCGGCCGGGTCTTCGGCGAACTGCTCTCGGCGGGCCTGGACCCGGTGGACGAGGGCGCCGCGCAGGGCGCCACCGAGGACCCGGCGGCGCTGCTGGCCCGCTGGCGGGCGGGGCGGGAGCGCCTGCTCGCCGCCCTGGCCGCGGTGCCCGGCGACGTCAAGCTGCCCTGGTTCGGGCCGCCGATGAAGGCCCCGTCGATGGCCACCGCGCGGCTGATGGAGACCTGGGCGCACGGCCAGGACGTCGCGGACGCCCTCGGCGTGGTCCGCGAACCGACCGCCCGGCTGCGCCACATCGCGCACCTGGGGGTGCGGACCATGGGGTTCGCCTTCTCGCTGCACGGCCTGCCCGCCCCGGAGGCCCCGGTCCGGGTGGAACTGACCTCCCCGGACGGCGGGTCGTGGGTCTTCGGCCCGGCGGACGCGGCGGACCGGGTGACCGGCCCGGCCCTCGACTTCTGCCTCCTGGTGGCCCAGCGCCGGCACCGGGACGACCTGGCCCTGACGGCGGTCGGCGCGACGGCGTCGGCCTGGCTGCCGATCGCCCAGGTCTTCGCGGGCGCCCCGGGGAAGGGACGGGAGGCGGAGTCCGCCGGCGGCTGACCCGTACCGGAGCGGCGCCCCACGGCCGCGCCGCGCGATCCCGACCCCGCCCGCTGTCCGTCCTCAGGGCCCCAGGCGTTCAGAGCCCCAGGCGTAGCGGGCTGAGGCGGGTGGCGACCAGGTTGGTGGCGCCGCGGTCGCGTTCGACGTGGCCGTGGACCAGCAGGCCGGCGCGGTCGAGGGCGGTGCGGCGCTGGGACTCCCAGACCGGGCGGCTGCAGATCACGTTGATCAGTCCCGTCTCGTCCTCCAGGCTGAGGAAGAGCACCCCGCCGGCCGTCGGCGGCCGCTGACGGTGGGTCACCAGGCCGCCGACCACCACGGCGGTGCCGGGCGGCACGTCCGGCAGTCGGGCGGCGGTGAGCGCGCCGCCGCGTTCCAGGTGGGCGCGCAGGTGCTGGACGGGGTGGCTGGTGGCGGAGGTGCCGGTGGCCCAGAGGTCGGCGATGGTCTCCTCGACCGGGGTCAGCTCCGGCAGCGGTGGCGCCTCGGTGCCGGGCGTGGTGCCGGGGAGCAGCGCCGCCGAGACGCCCGCGTACGCCCCGGCCGCCCAGAGCGCCTGCCGGCGGCCCAGCCCGAAGCAGCCGAACGCGCCCGCCGTGGCGAGCGCCTCCAGCACCGGCGCGGGCAGGCCGGTGCGGCGGGCGAAGTCCTCCAGGTCCGCGTACGGCTGCCCGGCCGCGATGGCCTCGGCCTGCGGGGTGCCGATGCCCCGGACGGTCTCCAGGCCGAGCCGGATGGCGGGCTGCGGTTTGCCGGCCGTGAGCGGCGGGGCGGGCGTCGGCCCGCGGTACGGCTCCAGGGTGGGCCGGGGCCCGCTGGCGTTGACGTCCACCCCGCGGATCCGGACGCCGTGCCGCCGGGCGTCCGAGATCAGGCTGAGCGGGGAGTAGAAGCCCATCGGCTGGTTGCCCAGCAGGGCGCAGGTGAAGGCCGCCGGGTAGTGGTACTTGAGCCAGGCGCTCGCGTACACCAGGTAGGCGAAGCTGATCGCGTGGCTCTCCGGGAAGCCGTAGTTCGAGAAGGCCTCGATCTTGGTGTAGACGTCCTCGGCGACGTCCTCCGGGATGCCGCGTCCGGCCATGCCGGTCAGCAGCCGCTCGCGCAGCCGGGCGACGCGTTCGTGCGAGCGTTTGGCGCCCATCGCCTGGCGCAGCCGGTCGGCCTCGGCGGGGGTGAACCCGGCGCAGTCGATGGCCAGTTGCATCATCTGCTCCTGGAACAGCGGCACCCCGAGGGTCTTGCCGAGCGCGTTCTCCATCAGCGGGTGCGGGCAGCCGGCCGGTTCCACCCCGGCCCGGCGCCGCAGGTACGGGTGGACCGAGCCGCCCTGGATCGGGCCCGGGCGGATCAGGGCCACCTCGACCACCAGGTCGTAGAAGTGGTCCGGCTTGAGGCGCGGCAGGGTGGCCATCTGGGCGCGCGACTCGACCTGGAAGACGCCGACCGTGTCGGCCCGGCGCAGCATGGCGTAGACGCCCGGGTCGTCGTCCGGGATGGTGGCCAGGGTGAGCCGCACGCCGTGGTGTCCGGCGATCAGGTCGCAGGTGTCGTGCAGCGCGGCGAGCATGCCGAGGCCGAGCAGGTCGATCTTGACCAGCCCGGCGCCGGCCGTGGAGTCCTTGTCCCACTGCAGCACGGACCGGCCCGGCATCCGGGCCCACTCGGTCGGGCAGATCTCGGCGATCGGCTCCTTGGTGAGCACCATGCCGCCGGAGTGGATGCCCAGATGGCGCGGCAGGCCGTGGAGTTGTCCGGCCAGGGCGAGCACGTCGGCGGGGATGACGGCGTCCGCGCCGGGCGCGGAGCGGAAGTCGGCCTGCCGGCTGAACGCGTCCACCTGGCCCTGCGGGTAGCCGAGCACCCGGGCGGCGTCGCGCAGCGCCAGCCGGGGGCGGTAGGTGATCACGTTGGCGACCTGGGCGGCGTGCTCGCGCCCGTAGCGGCGGTAGACGTACTGGATGACCTCCTCGCGGCGGCGGTTCTCGATGTCGAGGTCGATGTCGGGCGGCCCGTCGCGGGCGGTGGAGAGGAAGCGTTCGAAGAGCAGCTTGTAGTGGATCGGGTCGACGGCGGTGATCCCGAGCGCGTAGCAGACCGCCGAGTTGGCCGCCGAGCCGCGGCCCTGGCACCAGATGTCCTCGCGGCGGCAGAAGTCGACGATGTCGTGGACGATCAGGAAGTAGCCCGCCAGGTCGAGGTCCTCGATGACGTCCAGCTCCCGGGCGAGCTGCCGGCGGGCGGGCCCGTTGCCGGGGCCGAAGCGGACCGGGCCGCCCTCGGCGACCAGCGCGCGCAGCAGGCCGATCTCGGTCTGGCCGGGCGGGACGGGGAAGCCGGGCAGCTCCGGGTCCAGCCTGGTGAAGTCGAAGGCGCAGGCCCGGGCCAGGTCGACGGTGGCCTCCCGGACCCCGGGGAAGCGGGCCAGCCGGGCGGCCATCTCGCGGCCCGACCGCAGGTGCGCGGTGCCGGCCGCCTGGGTCCAGCCCGCCGCGTCCTGCAGGGTGCGGCGCCCGTGCAGGGCGGCGAGGCTCTGGGCGAGCCGGCCCTGGGCCGGGCCGGCGTGGTGGGCGTTGGTCGAGGCGACGGTGGTCAGGCCCAGCCCGGCGGCGAGCGCGGCCAGCGCGTCGTTGCGCCGGTCGTCACCGGGCAGCCACTGGTCGATCAGCTCGACGTACACGTTCTCGCGCCCGAACGCCTCGGTGAGGGTGCGCAGCCGGCGCTCGGCCGCCCCGGCCGGGCCGCCCGCGAGCGCGGCCGGCACCCGGCCGAGGCGGCAGCCGGTGAGCACCGCCCAGTGGCCGTCGTGCGCGTCGGCCAGCGCCGCGAAGTCGTACGCCGGGGTGCCCTTGGCCCCGCCCGCCAGCTGGGCGGCGCCGATCGCCGCGGAGAGGCGGCGGTAGCCGGCCGGGTCGCGGGCCAGGACCAGCAGGTGCTCCTGTTCGCGCCGGAGCGTCAGTTCGGCGCCGAACACCGTGCCGACGCCCGCCTCCCGGGCCGCCTCGGCGAAGCGCACCGCGCCGTAGAGGCCGTCGTGGTCGGTCAGGGCGAGCGTCTCGACGCCCAGCCGGGCGGCCTCCGCGACCAGTTCCTCGGGGTCGCTGGCGCCGTCGAGGAAGCTGAAGGCGGAGTGGACGTGCAGCTCGGCCCAGGCCGGGGCGGCTCCGCCGTCCGGGTCGGCGGGCCGGGCGGGGGCGTCGGGCGCCGCGGAGTGACGGCGCAGCGGGACGACCTCGCCGCCCGCCGGGCCCGGCCGGCCGCCGGCCAGGCGTCGGTGCAGTTCGCTCCAGGGGAGCGTGGAGTGGCTGGTGAATCCCATCGGGGGTGTTGCCTCTGTTGCCTTCGGTCGTGCCTTGTTCCGCCCCCCTTGTTCGTCGTCCGTGCTGTTCGTGCCCTGGTCCGGCCGGTGCCCTGGTCCGGCCGGTGGGCCGGTCAGTCGTAGCCGGCCTCCAGGAACCACTCACCCCCCTCCACCGTGAGCAGCAGCGCGCGGCCGTCCGCCACCGTGACCTGGAAGCGCGCCCGACGGCGGGCGAGCGCCTGGTCCCACCAGTACTCGACGGCCGGCCAGGGCCCGGTCCAGCCGTCCACCGGCAGCTCCCGCCCCCGGACCGCCACCCGGGCCGGCCGGGCCGACACCCCCGCCCGGCCGTCCACCCGCACCGGCCGCCCCTCCGCGTCCAGCACCGCGACCGGCACCGGGGTGCGGTGCACCACCGCCGGCCAGACGTCGCGCAGCCGGCCCGGCCACGGCGCGTCGGCCGGCGCCGCCGGGTCGTACGGCTCGCCCCAGGGCACCCGGACCGCCTGCTCGGCCGGCCCCCGCCCGCCGGCCGGCTCGATCCGGCGCAGCCCGGCGTGTCCGAGCACCGCCTGCACCCGGGCCACCGCGCGCTCCACCCGGTCGTCCGCGACCGCCTGGCCCCAGAGGGCGAGTTGGCGGCCCTGGTCGGGGGTGAGGTCGTCGGGGACGAGGCGCAGGGCGGTGAAGCCGACGTCGGCCCCGTCCGCCGTACCGGTCGCCGGGCGGTCCGCCGGGCCGGCGGTGGCGTCCGCCGCGGCGGCGGGGTGGAAGGTGCCCGCGCCCTGCCAGGCCTGGAGCTGCCAGCGGACGCGTTCGGCCAGCGCCGTCGCCGACAGCCGGCCCTCGTGCCGCCAGAGCCGCGAGACGGTCCGCCCGTCCGCGCAGGACACCTCGACGGCGACCCGCTGGCAGGTCAGCCCCGCTCCGGCCAGCCGCTGGTGCAGCCGCTCGGCCAGGGTGCGGGCGACGAACACCAGCGGCTCGGCGAGCGGCTCGGGCGGGTCGAAGCGCTGCTCCACGGAGAGGTCCGGTCCCTCCGTCCGCGGCACCAGCGGGCGCGGCTGCAGGCCCCGGGCCAGCCGGTGGGCGGTCGTGCCGGACGGGCCGAACCGGTCCGCGACGGACTCGGCGGGCAGTGCGGCGAACGCCCCGACGGTGGGCAGGCCGAGCCGGTCCAGCAGCTCCGCCAACACCTCGTCGCCGAGCGCGGCCACCGGGTAGGGCGCGAGGAACTCCGCCGTCCGCCCGGCCGGCACCAGCACCCCGGCGCGGGCGGCCAGCACGGCGGCGAACAGGCCGTCGGCGACGCCGACCTGGCCGTGGGGCGCGGTGCCGTGGGCGTGGGCGGCCGGGGCGGGCGTGGCGGCCGTTCCCGGACGGGCCTCCAGCGGGTACGCCGGGGGGCGGGCGAACCCGCCCCGCGCGCCGTCCCGGGCCGCCGGGGCGGCGTCGAACAGCTCGTCCACGGTCGCGGTCCGGCGGTGGGCGCGGGCCGGGTCGGCGTCCGCGGGGTGGGCGGGTGCGTCGGGGTGCGCGGGCGCGGCGGGGTGCGCGGGCGCGGCGGCCGGCGCCGGGTGCGGCCGGCCCGGCCGGCCTGCCGGGTCGGCGTCCGCCGGCTGGTCCTGCGGCCACGACGGCGCGCCGATGCCCTCCGGCCCGCCGTCGTCCGCCACACCGCCGTCCGCCACACCGCCGTCCGCCTCGTCGCCGTCCGGCCGGCCGTCCCCGGCCGCCGGGCGGGCCAGGGCGGCCGCCACCGCGCCCTGCACCTTGGCCGCCAGTGCCTCCTCGCCGCCGAAGTAGCGGCTCGGCCCCTTCACCGGGATCGCGCACAGGCCCGGGCGCAGCACCTCCACCCGCGGCGTGAACGCCTCCACCGCCGCGACCACCGGTTCGAACCGCCGGGTCTCCGCCTCCGGGTCGCGGTCCCGCAGCTCCAGGGCCGGGCAGAGCCGCTGGGCCAGCTTGAGCCGCTGCCCCTGCCGCACCCCGGCCGCCCGGGCGGTCCCCGAGCAGGCCAGGATCCGCCCGCCGGCCACCACCGCCACGGGGGCGTCGGCACCGTCCGAGGGCGTCGCGACGGCCACCACCGGCCAGTCCGGGCACCAGACCACCAGCACCCGCGGCGTTCCGGCCGTTCCGCTGTCGGTCACCTCACACCACCGCCATGCGTTCGAGGCCCGCCCCGGCGGCCCCCGACGCCACGTCCTCCCCCACCCCGGTCGTCCCGGTGGCCCCGGCCACCGCCCGCACCGCACCGTGCTCGTCCGGCAGCCAGAGCCGGGCGGTGCGTCCGCGCACCGCCGAACCGCGGCCCTCGGCCACCACCTCCACCTGCCGCCCGGTGAGCTGCCCGTGCCCGTCCCCCAGCCCGAACCACCGCCCGGACCGCACCCCCAGCCGCAGCTCCGCCCCCGGCCACGGCCCGGCCACCAGCAGCACGCACCCGCTGCGCCGCAGCACGGCCGCCAGCCGGGCGGCCGGCTTCGGCGCCACCGGCCCGTCCGGGCGCAGCATGATCAGCTCGACCGCCCCGGCCAGCACCGACACCACCTCGGCCCAGTGCGGCCCGGGGTCGTCCGCGACCAGCAGCCGCCGCAGGTCCAGCCCGTACCCGGCGGCCGCGGCCAGCCCCAGCTCCGGCAGCCCGACCGCCGCCGCCCACCCGCCGTCCGACTCCCGCACCCCGGCCGCCAGGGCCAGCAGCAGGCCGAGGTCCCCACCGCCGACCGACACCGCCGTCCCCCGGCGCAGGCCGCCCTCCGGCAGCACCTCCCGCAACGCCGGCAGCACCGGCAGCAGCCCCCGGCGCCCGGTCGCGCCCTCCAGGGCAGCCGCCGTCACCACCGGCCGGAGCGGCTGCCGCCCGGCGATGGGTTCGAATGCGGGTTCGAAAACAGGCACACCCTCAGGATCGAACATTCGTTCGCAAAGATTCAAGTCCGAATCGCCCACCCCACCCGTCACGCTCCGTCGCGCTCCGTCGGAGCGATGGCGGCCGGCCGACCCCCGCCGGGAGGCCGCCGAACGCGTCGCCGCCCGGGCGAACGCGCGCGACGACGGCCCGGTCGAGCCGGTTCGTCGCGGTCGTGCCCGAGGTGCCGCGGCCGGGGCCGCCAGGGCCCTGGTGGCGCCGGCTCGACCAGGACCCGTCCGGCTCGCGCGGATCAGGCTTGAGTTCGAGCGCACTCGAAGTTCTACGGTCATGCCATGACCTCCGGCCGACCGGCCGGAGGGCGAGCAGACCGAGAACGGACGGATCCCATGAGCCCCACCACGACCACCACCGCCGAGACCGCCGCCGAGACCCGGCAGGACCGCTTCGACCGGGGCATGGCGATGCTCACCCGCGTCGACGGCGAGGGCGGCCAGCGGGTGGTGGACGCGCTCGCCGATGTCAGCCCCGAGCTCGCCCACCAGGTCGTGGCCTGGGGCTTCGGCGAGGTCTACAGCCGCCCGGGCCTGCCGCCGCGGGACCGGCAGCTGGTCACCCTGGGCATGCTCACCGCACTGGGCGGCTGCGAGCCCCAGCTGGAGGTCCACGTCAACGCCGCCCTCAACGTCGGCCTCGGCCCCGAGGAGATCGTCGAGGCGCTGCTGCACTCCGCCGTCTACTGCGGCTTCCCCAAGGCGCTGAACGCCACCTTCGTCGCCAAGAAGGTCTTCGGCGAGCGCGGCCTGCTGCCGGTCGGGGAGCACGCGACGGGGGCCCCGGCGTCGCCGGTGGCCTGATCGCCGGAGCGACCAGGCCACCGTCCGGTGCGTCCCGGAGCCGCGGAACCAGGGCCCGCCGTCAGGCCTCGCAATGGATCGGGGCGTTCCCGCCGCTCACGCGGCAGGAGTCGAACCCGGTGCCGCCGTCCACGACGCCGTTGTTGAAGCCGGTCCGCAGGTAGTCGTTGCCCGCCGCCCCGTTGACGACGCCGGTGGAGGCCACGGTGCCGTTCACCACGATGAAGTCGGAGCCGTCCCCGCCGATGATCGTGCCGGAGACGCCGTCGTCGGTGGAGATGTAGTCGCTGCCCAGGCCGCCGTCGACGGTCCCCGCCATGGGGCCGGTGACCACGATGCGGTCGTTGCCGCCGAGGCCGTTGACCGTGTCGCCGGCGCCGACGTAGGCGCAGCGGATGAAGTCGCTGCCGGGCGTGCCCGAGATGACCGGGCCGGAGGCGGGGATCCCGTTGACCGTGCACGAGGACACCGCGTGGGCGGGCGTCGCGCAGAGGACGAGCGGGGCGAGGGCGACGGAGGCGGCGCAGAGCGCGCGCACGGTTTTTCTGATCATGAGACGAGTTACCCACGGCGACGGGGGTTTCGCAATTCGTCACCGCCGGGTGCGCCACCGGGCGCCACCCGGCTCCCCCGTGGCCCGCCCGCTCGGCGAACCCGGCGCCCGCGACCGCGTCCGGCTCGTCCTCGCCGCCTGCGAGACGGCCTCGCCACCACCACCCGCCGACCGCCCCGGGCCCCGCGCCCGGCAGGCGGCCGGGCGCATTGACCGGCCCCTGACCAGCGCCCTAGGGTCGGGCGGGTGCAGCGATACGACTGGCTGAAGAAGATTCAGCGCATGGATCCGGAGACCGAGTTCACCGAGATCTACCGGATCAGCAGCTGGTACGAGTTCCCCTGGGACACCACCCAGTCGCTGAGCTTCGCGCTCTACCGCACCTACGCCGTGCCCAGCATCGGCCGGCTGCTCGCGGAGACCGGCGAGTTCACCCGGCGACCGCAGAAGCGGTACGACGACACCGTGCTGATCCTGGAGGCCGTGATCGAGCACGGCTTCGCCTCCGAGCAGGGGCGCGAGGCGATCCGGCGGATGAACCAGATGCACCGCCGGTACGACATCTCCGACGACGACTTCCTGTACGTGCTCGCCACCTTCGTCGTGGTCCCCAAGCGCTGGCTGGACGACTACGGCTGGCGCCCGTACTCGCCGCACGAGATCCGGGCCACCACCAACTACTACCGCGAGCTCGGCCGCCACATGGGCCTGAGCGGCATCCCGGAGACCTTCGCGGAGTTCGAGCGGCTGCTCGACGACTACGAGCGCGCCCACTTCGGCCACGACCGGGGCGGCCGCGACGTCTCCGACGCCACCCTCGGCCTGATGGCCTCCTGGTACCCGGCCCCGCTGCGCCCCTCGATGCGCACCTCCTCGCTCTGCCTCCTGGACGACCCGCTGCGCGAGGCCTTCGGCTACCCGGCCCCGCCCGCCGCCCTGCGGCGCGCCGTCCGCACCGGGATGCGGCTGCGCGGCCGCTTCGTCCGCCTCCTCCCGCCCCGCCGCAAGCCCTTCCTCGCCCGCGACGGCCGCCAGGTCCGCGGCTACCCGGGGGGCTACCGGATCGGCGAGCTCGGCACGTTCGAGGAGAAGCCCGGCACGTCGCCCGGCGGCTGCCCCTTCCCGCACGCCGGCCGCCCCGCCGGTGCCGCCGAGGCCGCCGAGGCCCGCGCGGAGGACTGACCGCCCGCCGCCCGCCGGTCCCCGGTGCCCGCGGTGACCGGCCGGACGGGCAGCCGTCAGGAGGAGAGGACGACGGTGTTCTGGCAGGCGGTCAGGAGCCAGCGGCCGTCCTCCTTGGCCATGACGTAGAGCGGGCTGCCCTCGTCGCCGATCTGCTCGCCGTCCGGCCCCAGGTAGCGCTGGCGGACCTTGACGGCCGCGACGTCGGGCCGGATGAAGAGGACGTGCACGACCTCGTAGCTGGCCGTGTTGCCGGTGCCGGCGAAGGTGCCGGGGAGCACCTCGCGGGTGAACTCGGCGATCTCCTCCCGGCCGGTCAGGCGCTTGCCGTGACCGGTGGTCCAGATCGCGTCCTCGCGGAAGAGGCCGATGAACTCCTCGGTGAGTTCGTTGACCTGGGCGTGCTGGACGGTGGCGACGACCTGCTCGACGGCTTCGATCTCGGCGGCGTCCGCGGTGTCGGTGGTGTGCGTGGTACCGGCGTTCACAGTGGTCATGGAGAACATGATGGAACCTCAACTGCGCTTGAGGTCAAGGGCGGGAGCCGACCCGGGGCACGCCGCACCGCCGACCGGAAGGCCGCGCGACCGGGCCGGGCGACCGGGCCGGGCCCGGGTGGCGGTGTGCGGGCCCGCTGAGCGGGTCAATAGGGTTCGGCCCGTGCGTGTATTGCTGGTGGAGGACGATGAGCCGGTCGCGGAGTCGCTGCGGCGCGGGCTGGTGCGGTACGGGTTCGAGGTCGCGTGGGTGACCACCGGGACGGCGGCGTTGGCCGTCGCCGCGCCCTACGACCTGGTGTTGCTCGACCTCGGGCTGCCGGACACCGACGGGCTGGACGTCTGCCGGGCGCTGCGCCGGCGCGGGGACGTGCCGATCATCGTGATCAGCGCGCGCAGCGACGAGACGGACCGCGTCGTCGGGCTGGAGATCGGGGCGGACGACTACGTGTCCAAGCCGTTCGGGGTGCGCGAGGTGATCGCCCGGATCAGGGCGGTGATGCGGCGGGTCCGGCCGGAGGAGCACCGGACGGGCGGCCCGGACCGGTACGGCGCCCGGCTCACCGTCGACCGGAAGGCCGCCCGGGTGCGGCTGGACGGCGCCGAGGTGGCGCTCACGCCGAAGGAGTACGACCTGCTGGCCTTCCTCACCGAGGAGCCGGGCGCGCTGATGTCGCGCGAACAGATCATGGAGGCGGTCTGGGACGCCAACTGGTTCGGGCCGACCAAGACGCTGGACGTGCACGTGGCGGCGCTGCGGCGCAAGCTCGCGGGGGCGGTGGCGATCGAGGCGGTCCGCGGGGTGGGCTTCCGGCTCGTGGTCGGGGCGCCGGCGGCACCCGCCGCCCCGGCCCTTGACGAGCCCGCGGCGGGCACCGCGTCGTGATCCGCCGGCTGATCGTCAGCTACGTCCTGCTGGTCGGCGTGGCGCTGGCGGCGTTCACCGTGCCCGTCGCGTTCACGCTCACCACCCAGCTGCGCGGCGACACCGTGGAGTCGGTGCGCCGCGAGGCGACCACCATGGCGCTGCTGCTCGGGGACGGCGACGCGCCCGCCCGGGAGGCGCTGGCCCGGGTCGCGGGGGCCTACGCGGACGAGACGCCCGGGACGGTCGAGGTGGTGGCCGCCGACGGGGCGGCCGTCCCGCCGCTGCCGCTGCCGGCCCACCCGGCGGACCGGGCGTTCACCGCGGCGCTGCGGGACGGGCGGAGCACGGCGGACTGGGGTTCGAGCTTCGTCTGGGGCCCGGAACTGGTGGTCACCGTGCCCGCGCACGCGCGCCCGGGGGCGACCGGTCCGGCGGACGGGAGCGGTGGCGGGCGGATCGTCGGCGCGGTCCGGATCCGCTACGCGACCGCCGGCCTCAGCGACCGGCTCTGGAGGATCTGGGGCTTCCGCGCCGTCCTCGCCGTCGGCGTGCTCGCGGCGGCCGCCGGGCTGGGCGCGATCGTGGCCCGGCTGCTCACCAAGCCGCTGCGCGAGCTCAACGCCATGGCCAGCCGGTTCGGTGACGGGGACCTCACCGCCCGCTCCCCCGTCACCGGCCCGCGGGAGACGCAGACCCTGGCCCGGACGCTGAACCAGGGCGCCGAGCGGCTTGACACCCTGGTCGCCGCACAACGGATCTTCGTCGCGGACGCCTCGCACCAGCTGCGCACCCCGCTGACCGCGCTGCGCCTCTCCCTCGACAACATCGCCGACGGCGTGGACGACGAGTTCGTGCGCGAGGACGTGGAGCAGGCCACGGCCGAGGTGGTCCGGATGAGCCGGCTGGTCAGCGGGCTGCTGGTGCTGGCCCGGGCCGAGGCGAAGGCCTCGGCGCCGGAGCCGCTGGCGCTGCGCGAGCTGGTCGAGGAGCGGCTGAGCGTCTGGCGGCCGGCCGCCGACGAGCGCGGCGTCACCATCACCCTGACCGGGGACGGCGGCGAGGGCCCGCGGGTGCTGGCCGGCCCCGGCAACCTCGACCAGGTGCTGGACAACGTGCTCTCCAACGCGCTGGAGGTCTCTCCCGACCGCGGCACCATCACCGTCCGGCTGGAGGCGGCGGCCGGGGACGAGACGGTGCTGGAGGTGCTCGACCAGGGCCCGGGCATGTCCGCCGCCGAGCAGTCCCGGGCGTTCGACCGGTTCTGGCGCGGCCAGGGGCTCACCGGGCGGTCGGGGTCCGGCCTCGGCCTCGCCATCGTCAAGCAGCTGGTGACGGACGACGGCGGCACGGTCGCGCTCCGGGACGCGCCCGGCGGCGGGCTGGCGGTCCGGATCGGGCTGCGGACCGTGCCGCGGCCGAACGGGCGGGGTGGGGCCGCGATCAGCCCTCGGCCGGCAGCACCGAGGAGTGGTGGTTGACGATCAGCCACTTGCCGCCGCGCTTCTCGTACTCGTACGTGTAGCGGGCCTCGACCGTCCGGGCGGCGCCGGTCACCGGGTCGGTGAGGTGGAAGCGGTAGACACCGGCGTCGATCGCCGAGTCGGCGTCCAGGATGTTGATCACCGAGCGGACCTTCTCGCCGCGCGGCTTCTTCTGCAGGAAGTGCTCGAAGTAGTCCGCGATCTCCGCGTGGCTGGTCCGGATCCTCGGCGAGGCGGTGGGCAGCAGCACCGCGTCGGGGGCGTAGCGGTCGGCGACCTTCTCCGGGTCGCCGGTCTGCAGCGCGGCGTTCCACTGGTCGAAGAGGCCGGCGATCTCGCGCTCGGTGACCTTGCCGCGCCGGCTCTGCCCGTCCCCGGCCTGGGCGACGCCGACGCCGGCGGTGAAGGTGCCGACGGCGGCGACGGCGACGGCCGTGGCGATCGCGGCGCGCGTGCGGATCCTGGGGTTCATCGGTGCTCCTGCTCCGGAGGTTCGTCGGTGCCTGACGTGGATTCACTCTCGCGGGGGGCGGGTTAGCACCCGTACAGCGCACGGCAAAGGCACGGACAAGGCTCGGCCAAAACCGCTTGGGACACGACGGCCCCAGGAGGCTCCGCGCGCCCGGGCCGGCTCGACCCGCGGCCCCGGAAGGCCGGGTTCCGGGGCGGAGGGCGGGGGCCCGGTTCAGCCAATTGCGGCGCACATGACAAGAGCGTCACCCCCGGGTCTCCCCGCCCATCCGACCGTCATCTAGGCTGGTGACGTGCTCATACTCGTTCGCCGCCGTCACGTGGACCTGCTCCGCGTGACGAGCATGTCCTGTCGACGCTCCGGCTGAACCTCGCGCCTCCCACCCTCAGCGCGGCCCCCACCCGGCCGCGTCCCCCTTCCCGGCCCCCGGGCACCCGCCGCACCAGGCGTGGCCCCGGCGCCCCCGGTCGATCACCGGGTCCGGTCGGGACGAGACCCAGCGGATGTCACCCATGTCGCAGCAGCACTCCTCCAGCACCCCGTCCACCCTCGCGGACGCCCCCTCGAAGGCCCCCGCCGACGCCCCCGCCGACGCCCTCCCGGTGATCGACCTCTCGCTCGCCGACGGCAGCGCCGACGACCGGCTCCGGCTGCACGACGAGCTGCGGGCCGCGGCCACCGGGGTCGGCTTCTTCCAGCTCGTCGGGCACGGCATCACCCCGGCCGAGACGGCCGCCCTCACCGGGGCGATGCGGGCCTTCTTCGCCCTGCCCGAGGCCGACCGGCTCGCCGTGAGCAACCTCAACTCCCCGCACTACCGCGGCTACACCCGCACCGGTGACGAGCGCACCGGCGGCAGCCAGGACTGGCGCGACCAGCTGGACATCGGCGCCGAGCTGCCTCCGCACGTCCCGGCCCGCGGCGAGCCGCCGTACTGGTGGCTGGAGGGCCCGAACCAGTGGCCGGACGCGCTCCCCGAGCTGCGGACCGCCGCGCTCGGCTGGATCGACCGGCTCGGCGCGGTCGCCCGGCGGCTGCTGCACGAGCTCCTCAGCGCGATCGGCGCCCGCCCGGACTTCTACGACGACGCCTTCGCGGGCCACCCGCACCTGCGGCTGAAGCTGGTCCGCTACCCGGGCACCGCCCCCGACGGCGCCGGCCAGGGCGTCGGCGCGCACAAGGACTACGGCTTCATCACCCTCCTGCTCCAGGACACCGTCGGCGGCCTCCAGGTGGAGCGTCCGGACGGCAGCTTCCTGGAGGTCCCGCCGATGGAGGGCGCCTTCGTGGTCAACCTGGGCGAACTGCTGGAGGTCGCCACCGACGGGTACCTCAAGGCCACCAGCCACCGCGTGGTCAGCCCGCCCGGCGCCCGCGAGCGGTTCTCGGTCCCCTTCTTCTACAACCCGCGTCTGGACGCCCACATCGAGCCGCTCGACTTCCCGCTCGCCCACCACGCCCCCGGCGCCACCCAGGACCCGGCCAACCCGCTGTTCGCCGAGTTCGGCCTCAACGAGTGGAAGGGCTACACCCGGGCGCATCCCGAGGTCACCCGCCGCCACCACCCCGAGCTGGTCGACGCCGCCGGACCGGCCCGCTCCTGAGCCGGACCGCGAGCACCCCCGCCGATCCGACGCCGGCCCGCCCCGTCGCCCGGGGCTGGCCGGCGTCGGCGTTCCCCCGGCTCCCCGGGGCCCCGGACAGTGGTGGACCCGGGCGGGCCAGCACTGTCACACTGCTGCTGTCACAGTGGTGGTGCTACGGAGGCGGAGGCGGCGGATGGGGGCACGCGAGGGCGTGGAGGGGCGGCTGACGGTCGACGAGCTGGCGGCCCGGGCCGGGGTGACCGTGCGCACCGTGCGGTTCTACGGCACCAAGGGCCTGCTGCCGCCGCCCGAGCTGGGGCCCCGGCGGGTGGGCCTGTACGGGGCGGAGCACCTGGACCGGCTGGGCCTGATCGAGGAACTGCAGCGACAGGGCCTGACGCTGGCCGCGATCGAGCGCTACCTGGCACGCCTGCCGCAGGACAGCACGCCGCTGGACCTGGCGATCCACCGGGCGCTGGTGGCGTCGTGGACGCCGGAGGCGCCGGAGCGGGTGAGCCGGGGGCAGCTGGAGCGGCGGGCCGGGCGGGCACTGTCGGAGGACCAGCTCGACCGGCTGGCCGCGATGGGCGCGCTGGAGCGGACGGCGGACGCCGAGGTGTTCCGGGTCGATCCGGGGCTGCTGCCGCTCGGGGTGCGGATCCTGGACGTGCCGATCCCGCTGGAGACGCTGCTCGCGGCCCGCGCCGTGGTGGTGGAGCACAGCCGGGCGACGGCGCACGAGTTGCAGCGGCTGTTCCGCGAGACGGTGTGGAAGCCGTACCGGGAGAGCGAGCCGGCCCCGGCCGAGCTGGAGCGGATGAAGGCGCTGACCGACCACATCCAGCCGATGGTGGCGCAGGCCCTGGTCACCGCGTTCCAGCGGTACCTCCGCGAGGAACTCGGCGAGGGGCTGGGCGAGCCGGCGGGCGAGCGGACGGACGCGTAACCGGGCACGTAGCCGGGCGGCGCACGCACAGGAGCACGGAGACGGGCGGGGCCGCACAGCCGTACGGAGCCGGGCGGGCGCACGCACGGCGGCGCGCCCCCGCCCGGCCGGCCCGCGTCAGTCCCCGAACGTGCGCCCCTCCGCCGCGATCCGCTCCAGCAGCGCGGGCGGCGCGAACCGCTCGCCGTACGCGGCGGCCAGCTCGCGGGCGCGGGCCGCGAAGCCCGCCGGGCCGCCCCGGTAGCCGTTGATGTACTGGAACACGCCGCCGGTCCAGGCCGGGAAGCCGATGCCCAGGATCGAGCCCACGTTGCCGTCGGCCACCGAGGTGAGCACGCCCTCCTCCAGGCAGCGGACCGAGTCCAGCGCCTCGCTGAAGAGCATCCGCTCCTTGACGTCCTCGAACGGGACCTCGACGTCGGGGCGGCCGAAGTGCTCGCGCAGCCCCGGCCAGAGCCGCCCGCGCCGGCCGTCCTCGCCGTACTCGTAGAACCCGGCGCCGCCGCTGCGGCCGGGGCGGCCGAACTCGTCCACCATCCGGTCCACCACGGCGTCGGCCGGGTGGGCGGTCCAGGTGCCGCCGGCCGCCTCGGCCGCGCGCCGGTACTCGTCGCGGATCTTGCGCGGCAGGGTGAGCGTCAGCTCGTCCAGCAGCGAGAGCACCTTGGCCGGGTAGCCGGCCTGCGCGGCGGCCTGCTCGACGGACGCCGGGTCGACGCCCTCGCCGACCATCGCGACGCCCTCGTTGATGAACTGGCCGATCACCCGGGAGGTGAAGAAGCCGCGCGAGTCGTTGACCACGATCGGCGTCCGGTCGATCTGCCGGACCAGGTCGAAGGCGCGGGCGAGCGCCTCGTCCCCGGTCTGCGGGCCGCGGATGATCTCCACCAGCCGCATCTTGTCGACCGGCGAGAAGAAGTGCAGGCCGATGAAGTCGGCGGTGCGCTGGACGCCCTCGGCGAGCAGGCCGATCGGCAGGGTGGAGGTGTTGGAGCAGAGCAGCGCGTCCGGCGCCACCACGCCCTCGATCTCCTGGAACACCTTGTGCTTGAGCTCGGGGTTCTCGAAGACGGCCTCGATCACCGCGTCGCAGCCGGCCAGGTCGGCGGCCTCGGCGGTGGGGGTGATCCGGGCGAGCAGCTCGTCGCGCTGCGCCTCGGTGGAGCGGCCGCGCGCCACCGCCTTCTCCAGCAGCCCGGCGGAGTAGGCCTTCCCCCGCTCGGCGGCCTCCAGCGTGACGTCCTTGAGCAGCACCTCGATGCCGGCCTTGGCGCAGGTGTGGGCGATGCCCGCGCCCATCATCCCGGCGCCGAGCACGGCCACCTTGCGGACCGTCCGCCTCTCGACGTCCGCCGGCCGCCCGGCCCCGGAGTTGACCGCCTGCATGTCGAAGAAGAGCGCCTGGATCATGTTCTTGCTGATCTGGCCGCAGGCCAGCTCGGTGAAGTAGCGGGCCTCGATCACCATCGCCGTGTCGACGTCCACCTGGGAGCTCTCCACCGCCGCCGCCAGCACGTTGCGCGGGGCCGGGTAGGGCGCGCCGGCCAGCTGCTTGCGCAGGTTGGCCGGGAAGGCGGGCAGGTTGGCGGCGAACGCGGGGGTGGCCGGGGTACCGCCGGGGATCTTGTAGCCCTTGACGTCCCAGGGCTGGACGGCGGCCGGGTTGGCCTCGATCCAGGCGCGCGCCCGGGCGGTCAGCTCCTCGGGGGTGTCGACGAGTTCGTGCACCAGGCCGTGCTGGAGCGCCTGCGCCGGCCGGTACTGCCGGCCCTGGAGGAGCACCTTCAGCAGGGCGTCGGTGATGCCGAACAGCCGCACGGTGCGCACCACCCCGCCGCCGCCCGGGAGCAGGCCGAGGGTGACCTCGGGCAGGCCGATCCGGCTCGCCGGGGTGTTCAGCGCGATCCGGTGGTGGCAGGCGAGGGCGATCTCCAGCCCGCCGCCGAGGGCGCTGCCGTTGAGGGCGGCGACCACCGGCTTGCCGAGGGTCTCCAGCTTCCGCAGCGAGCGCTTGATCCGCATGGACTTCTCGAAGACGGCGGCGGCGTCCTCGGGGCGGGCGGCGGAGAGCATCCTGAGGTCGCCGCCGGCGAAGAAGGTCTTCTTCGCCGAGGTGATGACGACGCCCCGCAGCTCGTCGCCGAGGCCGGCCAGGCGCTCGACGGTGGCGTCGAGGTCGGCCGTGAACGCCTCGTTCATGGTGTTGACGGACTGGGTGGGGTCGTCCAGGACGAGGGTGACGACGCCGTCCTGGTCCTGCTCCCAGCGGATGGTGGTGGTGTCACTCATGTTCGGGTCTCCGGGGGGAAGTGAGGAGGTCGGGGGCGGCGGGGTCAGATGCGCTCGACGATGGTGGCGATGCCCATGCCGCCGCCGACGCAGAGGGTGACCAGGCCGTAGCGCAGGTCGCGCCGCTCCAGTTCGTCGATCACGGTGCCGAGGAGCATCGCGCCGGTGGCGCCGAGCGGGTGGCCGAGCGCGATCGCGCCGCCGTTGACGTTCACCTGGTCGTGCCGGAAGCCCAGTTCGCGGATGAAGCGCAGGGCGACGGCGGCGAAGGCCTCGTTGATCTCCACCAGGTCGATGTCGGCGGCGGTCAGCCCGGCCTTGGCGAGCGCCTTGCGGGTGGCGGGGGCCGGTCCGGTGAGCATGATGGTGGGCTCGGAGCCGGAGACCGCGGCGGAGACGATCCGGGCGCGCGGGCGCAGCCCGTACCGCTCGCCGACCTCGCGGTTGCCGATCGCGACCAGGGCGGCGCCGTCCACGATGCCGGAGGAGTTGCCGGCGTGGTGGACGTGGTCGATGGCCTCGACCCAGTGGTACTTCTGCAGGGCGACGGCGTCGAAGCCGCCGGCGTCGCCGATGGCGGCGAAGGAGGGCTTGAGGCCGGCCAGGGTCTCCACGGTGGTGCCGGGGCGGATGAACTCGTCGCGGTCCAGCACGACCAGGCCGTTGCGGTCGAGGACCGGCACGACCGAGCGGTCGAACAGCCCGTCGGCCTGCGCCTTGGCGGCGCGGGCCTGGGACTCGGCGGCGAAGGCGTCCACGTCGGTCCGGGAGAGGCCCTCGAGGGTGGCGATCAGGTCGGCGCCGATGCCCTGGGGGACGAAGTTCGTCTCGTAGCTGGTCATCGGGTCCATCGCCCAGGCGCCGCCGTCGGAGCCCATCTTCACCCGGGACATCGACTCGACGCCGCCGGCCAGAACGAGGTCCTCCCAACCCGAACGGACCTTGGCGGCGGCCAGGTTGACGGCCTCCAGGCCGGAGGCGCAGAACCGGTTCTCCTGGACGCCGGCCACCGTGTCGGGCAGGCCGGCCGCGATGGCGGCGATCCGGGCGATGTCGGAGCCCTGGTCGCCGATCGGGCTGACCACGCCGAGGACGATGTCGTCGACGGCGGCCGGGTCCAGGTCGGGGAAGCGGCGGCGCAGTTCGTGGATCAGGCCGACGACCAGGTCGATCGGCTTGGTGCCGTGCAGCGAGCCGGTGGCCTTGCCCCGGCCGCGCGGGGTGCGGATCGCGTCGTAGACGTACGCTTCGGTGGTCACGGTGGAAACGCCTTTCGGGGCAGGGGGGTCGAAGAGGGACCTCAGCCGAGGATGGAGCGGCCGACGATCTCTTTCATGATCTCGGTGGTGCCGCCGTAGATGGTCTGGATGCGCCCGTCGGTGAACGCGCGGGCGACCGGGTACTCGCTCATGTACCCGTACCCGCCGTGGAGTTGGAGGCAGCGGTCGGCGGTGCGCTTCTGCAGTTCGGTGGCCCACCACTTGGCCATCGAGGCGTCCGCCGGGGTCAGCGCGTACCGGTTGTGCTCGGTGACGCAGCGGTCCACGAAGGCGCGGGTGACGGCGCACTCGGTGGCCAGTTCGGCGATCTCGAAGCGGACGTGCTGGAGCTTGGCGAGCGGCCGGCCGAAGGCCTCGCGCCGCTTGACGTACTCGGTGGTGATCTCGACCAGGTACTCGGCGCCGGCGATCGCGGCGGCGGCGATGGTGAGCCGCTCCTGGGCGAGGTTCCGCATCAGGTACACGAAGCCCTGGTTCACCTCGCCGAGCAGGTTCTCCTTCGGGACGCGGACGTCCTCGAAGAACAGCTCGGCGGTGTCCTGGGCCTTCTGGCCGATCTTGTCGAGGTTGCGGCCGCGCTCGAAGCCGGGCATGCCGCGTTCGACCACCAGCAGGCTGAGCCCGTGCGCGCCGCCCTCGGGGGTGGTGCGGGCGACCACGATCACCAGGTCGGCGAGGATGCCGTTGGAGATGAAGGTCTTGGCACCGTTGAGCAGGTAGTGGTCGCCCTGGTCGACGGCGTGGGTGCGGATGCCCTGGAGGTCGGAGCCGGTGCCCGGTTCGGTCATCGCGATGGCGGTGATCAGCTCGCCGGTGCAGAACCCGGGCAGCCAGCGGCGCTTCTGCTCGTCGGTGGCGAGCGAGGTGAGGTACGGGCCGATGATGTCGTTGTGCAGGCCGAGCGCCAGGCCGGAGGCGCCGGCCCGGGCGAACTCCTCGGCCAGCACGGCGGCGTAGCGGAAGTCCGTGCTGCCCCCGCCGCCGTACTCCTCGGGGACGGCGAGCCCGAGCAGGCCCTGCCGGCCGGCCGCGAGCCAGGCGGAGCGGTCCACGATGCCGGCCCGCTCCCAGCGGTCGTAGTGCGGCAGCACCTCCTTGGCGAGGAAGGCCCGGACGGTCGCCCGGAAGTCCTCGTGTTCCTCGGTGAAGATGTCCCGTTGCAACGCTACGCTCCTTCTCCGGCTTCGGGGTCGAGGGATGGGACGCCCCAGTCGTGGGCGACCTCGGCGGTGTCCGCGCCCGGCCGGGCGGGCGGCCGGCGCAGCGTGCCGGGGGTCGCGGAGAACCGGGGCGCGGGGGCGGGCTGGGTGTAGCCGTCCGCCTCGACGTACGTCCGGCGGGCCACCAGGTGCTCGTGCCCGGCGGCCTCGCGCATCGTCAGCACGGGTTCGACGCAGGCGTCGGAGCCGGCGAAGACGGCCTCCCACTCGGCCCTGGTCCGGGTGGCGAAGCGGGCCGCGATCAGGGCGCGCAGTTCGGGCCAGCGGGCGACCTCCCACTGGCCGGGCGCCTCGGGGCCGAGCTCCAGCAGCCGGGCGAACTCGGCGTAGAACCGCGGCTCCAGCGCGCCGACGGCCAGGTGGCCGCCGTCCCCGGCCCGGTAGACGGCGTAGCAGGGCGCGCCGCCGTCGAGCAGGTTGGCGCCCCGGCGGTCCTGCCACTGGCCGGCGGCCAGCAGCCCCCAGAGCACGGAGCCGAGGTGGGCGGCGCCGTCCACGATGGCGGCGTCGACCACCTGGCCGGTGCCGGTCGCGCGGGCGTGGTGCAGCGCGGCGAGCAGGCCGACGACCAGGTAGAGCGAGCCGCCGGCGTAGTCGCCGAGCAGGTTGGCGGGGACGGCGGGCGGCCGGTCGGGCTCGCCGATCATGCCGAGGACGCCGGCCACGGCCACGTACCCGATGTCGTGACCGGCCGTGGCGGCGAGCGGGCCCTGCTGGCCCCAGCCGGTCATCCGGCCGTAGACCAGGGCGGGGTTGCGGGCCAGACAGGCGTCCGGCCCGATGCCGAGGCGCTCGGCGACGCCGGGGCGGTAGCCCTCGATCAGCAGGTGGGCCCGTTCGGCCAGGTCGAGCACCCGGCCGGGGCCCTCGGGGGACTTGAGGTCGATCAGCACCGAGCGCTTGTTGCGGTTGGTGACGTCGTACGCCGGGTCGATGCCGAGCGGCGAGGGGTTCGGCCGGTCGACGCGCACCACGTCGGCGCCGAGGTCGGCCAGCAGCATGGCGGCGAAGGGGCCGGGCCCGATCCCCGCGAGCTCGACCACCCGGACGCCGGCCAGCGGGCCGGGGCTGCTTCCGTCGCGCACTGGCCACCGCCCCCTCAGGGTTTGACAGTAAAGCTGTAACACTGGCGATGATAGGGAAGCGACCCGCCGGTAACAAGACCCTCCGGCGCCGGCCGCCCGGCGCGCCCGGCCCGCCCGGTCCACGCGCGGCCCGGCCGCGACACGGCCCGCGGCTCCGCCCCGTGACACCGCCCGCGACACGGCCCCGTGACACAGCCCTGACGAAATCCTGACGCCAACCGTGCAACCGCACCCGTACCGTGTGCATCCGTACACCAACGGGCGGCACCGACCCCGGCCGTCCCGCTGCTGGAGGGGTTCTGACCTCCCATCCGAGGAGAAGAAGGCAGACACACATGGGCAACCCAGGATTCACCACCGGACCGGTCGCACCGGCGTCCCCGCCCGGCGCGCCGCACAACCCGGCACCGGACACCATCATCCCGATCTCCGCGCCGAACACGTCGCCGGACGCCGTCGTCCCGATCTCCGCGCCGAACACGTCCCCGTTCCTCCGGCCGACCTCCGGGCCGACCCCGAGCCCGTCCCCGGGCCCGGCGCCGTCCGCGGCCACCACCAAGCTGGACAGCCCGCACGAGCTCGGCGCCTCGGCCGGCATCGCCCGGCAGATCGCCACCGACCTCGACAACGCCAACGGCAAGGGCGGCAACAACCTCGCCGAGCACGCGAGCACGGCCGCCACGAAGATCCGCGGCTTCTCCTTCGGCGGCGCGCTCACCGCCTCCACCGACCGCTGGCTGCAGCAGTGCAAGGCCCTGCACGACAAGCTGACCGGCACCGCCGAGAACCTGGAGGCCACCCAGCGCAACTACCAGTCCAACGAGCACGCCACCACCGCCCAGTTCAGCGCCTGAGGCCCGAGAGAACGAGAAAGGAGTCCAGCCGCATGGTGTCCTTCCAGGAACTGCGCGAGGCCGACTTCGCCGGTGTCACCGAGACCGCCGAGGCCTGGGCCAACATGGCCAAGGCGCTCGACACGCTCGACGACCGGGTCGGCCGGGAACTCACCAACACCCCGCAGCGGGCCGGCTGGCAGGGCCCGGCCGCCGACGACGCGGGCCAGAAGCTCAAGACCATCGACACCGACTTCACCCAGGCCGCCGGCGTCGCCAAGGCCCTCGCCGCGATCATCAAGGACGCGGCCGAGGACTTCACCGCGGCCCGCAAGGACCTCGACGCCGCGCTCCACGACGCGGAGTCGCAGAAGCTCACCGTCTCCGCCGACGGCACGGTCGGCTGGCCGCCGATGCCCACGGACCGCACGTCCCACAACGACCCCGACTTCGCCGAGGCCCAGCGCAACTACCAGGCCGGCATGAAGGGCAAGGCCGAGGCGATATCCAACCGGCTGACCAAGGCCGTCGAGAAGGCCAACGCCGCCGACCAGCGGGCGTCGTCGGCCCTGCAGACCGACGTCGGCGCCAGCACCACCACCTTCAACGCCAAGACGTACGGCGGCGGCGACGCGGCCGACGCCAGGCGGGCCACCGACCTGCTCAGCAAGGCCGGGAGCCTCTCCGACGACGAGCGCAAGCGGCTGGACGACCTGATGGCCGCCAACAAGGACTCCAAGGAGTTCTCCACCACGCTGCTGGGCGGCCTCAAGGCGGGCGACAAGACCGGCCCGGACGCCCTGCTGGTGTACGCCAAGACCTACGGCGACCTGGCCCACGGCAACCAGAACGCCAAGGACTACCAGAGCATCTACGGCAGCCTCTCCCAGGTGCTCGCCACCGCCACCAAGGACGGCGGCATGGGCAAGGAGTGGGAGGACAACCTGCTCAAGGCCGCCCGCAAGCCCGGCGGTTCGGCCGCCGGGTTCAACGACAACTACCCGGCGCTCACCGAACTGATGGGCGCCGGCGGGCACTACGACAAGGGGATCCTGGAGAAGGTCGGCAACGACCTCGTCGACTACGAGAAGAACAGCAAGATCAAGGGCGAACAGCTCTGGGGCCCGCTCTACACCGGGGTGATGGACAAGCAGGGCGACCCGATGGGCGGTCTGATGCGGGCGATGAGCCGCAACCCGGAGGCGTCCAAGGAGTTCTTCGACCCGGGCGCCAACAAGAACCTCGACTACCTGCTCAAGGAACGCCAGTGGCCCAACCAGGGCTACGAGGACAAGCAGCTCGACAGCATCGCCCGGAACACCTCGCGCGGCGCCTTCGGCGACGCCCTGGAGGCCGCCACCACCGGCCGCGACCCGCACAGCAACCAGCCGCACGTCAAGCACGACGCCGCGATGTCCCGGATCATGAACGAGACCGTCGCGACCCTGGGCGGCAACAAGGCCGGCGCCGAGAACAGCATGCCCGCCGGCCTGCGCCACCCGCTCGGCAACATGATCGCCGACTACGCGCCGGACGTGCACGAGATCCTCGGCAAGGAGGTCCGCGGCGGCAGCGAGCCCAGCGGCCTCACCGTCAGCCGGGAGCAGCTGCTGCGCACCATCCGCGGTGCCGCCGAGGACCCGGAGGCCTTCCGGGCGATCCACACCGCGGAGACCCAGGAGATCGCCCGCCGGATGGACACCTACGGCCCGGACGACTTCAAGCCGGACGCGACCGGCCGGGTGAACCCGAAGTTCGCCGGCTTCACCCAGGAGGCCGGCCAGGCGCTGGGCGCCCTCGACGGGGTGCGCGGCGACGTCCTGATCGACCACCGCGAGGACGAGAAGTTCAAGAACAACTGGAACTCGAAGATCGACTACCACATCTACGGCACACCGGTGAACTACTTCCTCCCCGGACCGTTCGGCGACATCGCCCAGCGCCTGGTCGACGTCGGCACCGCCGACTACGCCAACAAGGCCAACGCCGAGCTCGACACCAAGGCCCAGGGCGACCTCAGCGACAACTACTCGGCGGGCGAGGAGCAGCTCAAGGCCATGATCGAGCGCAAGGCCGTGCTGTCGGGCGTCTCCCAGCGGGACGTCGACGCGACCGGCGGCGTGACGCAGCAGCTCATGGAGGGCGTCACGCAGAACTACTCGACGGCGATCGACCGCACCTACAACGGTGCGCTCGGCAGGGGCTGATGACGACGGAGAAACTCGACCAGGCCCTCACCCGGCGTGGCTTCACCACCCGGGGGCTGCGCCTGCGGGCGGCGGCCGTGATCGTGGCGATCACGGCCGGCGTCTCGGGGGTACTGCTGTACAGCCTCACCAACGTGCTCGGGCCGGACACCGTGTGCAACGGCGTGGTGAGCGCCGACGCCCTGCACGACGCCCTCGGCCCTGGTCGGATCAGCGAGGAGGACAACAACGAGCCGGCACCGCTGCGCGACAGCGGATCCTCGTGCACCGCGGTGGTGAGCACCGGGGTGTTCGGCGGGCACAGGTCGGTCCTGGTGGGGGTCCGCTCGGACCGGAACAGCGCGGTGTTCGAGGCCGAGGCCGGCGCGCGCCTGTTCGCGGCCTCGGCCAACGGCGGTTCGGCCGGCGGGGTCACCGCCCCCGTGGCGTGGGCGCTGCTGCCGGAAGGCTGCGGCACCGGAGGACTGCGCGCGCGGGTGGACGCGACCAAGGGGGGCTCCGTCGGTGACGGCGAGCTCGCCCGGCTCGCGGTCGCGACCGCCAACGGGCTCGCGGCGCAGCGGGGCTGCACCGCACCGAATCTCCCGGCACCTGGGCACCTGTCGGCCCAGGGCGTGAAGCAGGAGCTGGACGCCGACAAGGTCTGCGGCCTACCCGGGCTGACGGTCCCCGGCGGCGCGTCCGCCGCCCGCGGGTACACGCAGCAGGTCACCACCGCGTTCGATCCGCTCTGGTCCTGCGACGTCGGGCTGGGCGGCACGGCCGCGACCTTCGCCATCGGGACCGAACCCCGGCTCAGGGTTCCGGACGCGGACAAGGACGCCCCGGTCGCGTTCGGCCGGGCGCACTGGACCATGGATCTCTCGTCCCCGAACAACGACGAGGTGGTCGTGACCTGCCAGGGCAAGCCCGCCTACTTCAAGCTGAGGCTGCTGGGCAACCGGACGCTCTTCCCCGACACCACGGAGCTGTGGAAGCAGTTCCTCACCGCCGGCGGCAAGGCGATCGGCTGCGAGCCGATCCTCCCGTAGGCCGCACCGCCCCGGGCCGGGGAATCCTCGGGGAGGAGACCCGGCCCGGGGGAATCCCCCCGGAGGGGGAGGCGGATCGTGTGCCGGGGGGAGGGCGCGGCGCGCCGTAGGCGGGAGCGTGGGGGCATGACCTCGACGACTCCCGCCGACCGGGTGCGCGGCGTGGCGGCCTGGACCGCCGTCGCCGCCACGGTGCCGTACCTGACGCTCAAGCTGCTCTGGCTCACCGGCCACCCGGTGGGGATCGACGGCACCGACGGCACCGACGGCACCGACGAGCTGGACAAGCTCTGGACGGCGAACCTGCTGACCTTCGGGATGGACGCGATCGCCGTCCTGCTGGCGCTCTCCTTCGTCCGGCCGTGGGGGCGGCGGGCGCCGGCCGGGCTGGTCGCCTTCCCGATGTGGGTGGCGACCGGCCTGCTCGGCACCATCCTGCTCGCGCTCCCGCTGTTCCTGCTCAGCCAACTGGTGTTCGGCCCCGGCACGGAGGCCGGTTCCGACGACGGCCCCGGCGGCACCATGGCCGGCTGGGTCTTCCCGATGGTGTACGGCGGCTTCACCGTCCAGGGCATCGCGCTGATCACCGCCTTCCCGCTGTACGCCCGGCGGCGCTGGGCGGGGCTGCTGCGCAGCCGGATCGGCGACCTGCCCCGCTCCCCCACCCTCACCCTGCAGCGGACCCTCGCCTGCGTGGCCGGGCTGCTCGCGCTCGGCGTGGCCACGGCCCGGCTGTACTGGATGGCGGGCGGGACGGCCGGGCTGCCGCGGGAGTGGACGGACACGCGCAACCCGGGCGTCGCGGTGATGGACGGGGTGACCGCGGTGATGGCGGTGGCCGCCACGGTGGCGCTGGTGGTGCTCGTGTTCCGGATCCGGCCGGAGCGGCGGCTGCGGGTGCCGCTGGCGGTGGCGTGGACGGCGGCCGGCTCGCTGTTCGGCTGGGGCTCCTGGCAGTTGGTGGCGTTCGGGACGATGACCGAGGTGACGGAGCTGCGCCGGGCGGTGCCGGGACTGCTGCCGCTGGTCCAGGCCGGGCAGGTGGCGGTCGGGCTGTTGATGCTGGTGGTCGGCGCGATCGCGCTGGTGGAGCGGGCGGCCGCGCAGCGGACGACTGACGTAGAGTCGGCCGGGTGATCACGGGGGCGGGGACGCGTACGGGAGCGGACGCGGGCACGGGGGCGGACAGGGGACCGGGCGGTGGCATCGGCGCGGTGACGCGGCGGGTGGCCGGCGGGCTGTTCGGGCGCCGGGCCCGGCTGCGCTGGGTGCACCTGGTGCTCGGCGGCGCGCTGTTGATGCCCTACTGGATGCTCTCCTCGGTGGTGACCGGGGCGCTCAACACGAAGCAGGACCACCTGCTGCAGATCCTGCTCTACTTCGCCGCGCTCGGCCTGTCCCTGCCGATGGCCGCCGTCACCGCGCTGGTGCCGACCGTCCGGGCCCTGGAGGGGGCGGCCGCGCGGGCGCTGTGCGCACCGCACCGGCCGGAGGAGATCGTCACCGGCCCGGCCCGGTCCTGGGCGGCCCGCCGGCAGACCGCCGCCTGGTACGTGCTGCACCTGCTGTTCGGCGGGGTGGTCAGCGGGATGACGCTGGCCGGGGGGCCGTTCGCGGCGGTGCTGCTGCTCTCGCCGCTGGGCGGGCCGCCGGTGGACGAGGTGCTGCGGTTCTGGCGCGACCACGGCTTCCCGTCCTGGCTGGGCGGGCCGGCGCTGGGCCTCGCGCTGCTCGGCCTGATCGTCGGCACCAGCGCCGGGCTCGGCGCCCTGCTGGCCCGCTGGGCGCCCGTGCTGCTCGGGCCCACCCCCGAGGAGCGGCTGGCCGCCGCCGAACGGCGGGCCACCGTGCTCGCCCAGCGCAACCGGCTCGCCCGCGAGCTGCACGACTCCGTCGGCCACGCGCTCAGCGCGGTCGGCATCCAGGCCTCGGCGGCCGCCCGGGTGCTGCGCACCGACCCGGACTTCGCCGAGGAGGCGCTGCGGGCCATCGGCGACACCGCGCGGGCCGCCGTCGCCGAGCTGGACGCCGTGCTCGGCCTGCTGCGGAAGGAGGACCGGGCGGACTCCGCGCTCACCGGGCCGACCCTGGCCGGGCTGGACGACCTGCTGCGCCAGCTTGCCCGCACCGGGCTGGCGGTCGACGCCGAGCTGGCGCCCGGCCTGGACCGGCTGCCGGCCGCGTTCTCGCGCGAGGCGTACCGGATCGTCCAGGAGGGCCTGACCAACGTGCTGCGGCACGCCGGTCCGGCCGCGCCCGCCGGTCTGCGGGTGGGGCTGGCCGCGGACCGGCTGGAGATCGAACTGATCAATCCGCTCGGTGCGTCCCGGCCCAGCCGGCCCGGCGGCGGCCGCGGGCTGCGCGGGATCGGCGAGCGGGCGGCGGCGCTGCGCGGCGGCTGCGAGGCCGGGCCCGTGGACGGGGGAACGACGTGGCGGCTGGCCGTCTGGCTGCCGGTGGGAGGGGCCAGGTGAACGGAAACGGGAGGGACCGGGTGGACGGGAACGGCGGGGCGCGGGCGGTGCGCGTGGTGATCGCGGACGACGAGCGGCTGGTGCGGACGGGCCTGCGGGTGGTGATCGAGGCCGAGCCGGACCTGACCGTGGTCGGCGAGGCCGCCGACGGCGCCGAGGTGGTGCCGCTGGTGCGCGAGCTGCGGCCGGACGTGGTGCTGATGGACGTCCGGATGCCCGGCATCGACGGCATCCGGGCCACCGAGCAGCTGGTCGGCGGGATGGCCGACCCGCCGCGGATCCTGGTGGTGACCACCTTCGAGCACGACGACCACGTGTACGACGCGCTGCGCGCCGGTGCCGCCGGGTTCCTGCTGAAGCGGGCCAGCGCGGAGGAGATGGTCCAGGCGGTGCGGCTGGTCGCGCGCGGGGACTCGCTGCTCTTCCCCGCCGCGGTGCGCGAGCTCGCCCTGCGGCACGCCCCGGCCGGCCGGCGCCCGGCGGCGCCCGTGTCGGGGCCGGTCGGGCGGCTCACCGAGCGGGAGGGCCAGGTGCTGCGGCTGATGGCCGCCGGGCTGAACAACGGCGAGATCGCCGGGCGGCTGGTGGTCAGTCAGGAGACGGTCAAGACGCACGTCGGCAGCGTGCTGGCCAAGCTGGGCGCCCGGGACCGCACCCAGGCGGTGATCGCCGCCTACGAGTCGGGTTTCGTGCTGCCCGGGTAGCTTTCTTTCACCCGGGGGCTACCAGCGAGTAGAGTGCGGGATTCCCGTCCCGTACCGCCCGATACCTCCCGTATCGCCTGCAAGAACTGGTGGCCGCATGTCAGTCCGGACCAGCCCCGCGCTCTGGTGGCGCACGGGCATCGTGCTCTCGGCGGGCCTCGGCCTGACCCTCCAGGCCGCGCCGCTGGTCTACTTCACCATCCAGAGCAACGTGATCGTGCTCGGCTACTTCATCGGCGCCGTGTACTGGATGATCAAGCGCGGCACCGTGGACGCGCCCGCGCCCCGGCTGCGCGGCGCCGCCACGCTGTACATCCTGATCACCGGGCTGGTGTCGCACATCCTGCTGCAGCACGGCGCCAACCCGCTGCCCGGGCTGGTCGACGGACCGGACAAGCTGGCCCACTGGTCGTCGTTCTTCCTGCACTACGTCACCCCGGTGATGGTGATCATCGACTGGCTGACGCTGAAGCCGCGCAACGCCTCCGCGTGGCGGGACATCCCGCTCTGGCTGGCCTTCCCGCTCGGCTACGCGGCGATCGTGCTGGCCCGCAACGCGCTGTTCTCGGACTACCCGACGCCGTACCCCTACTTCTTCTTCGACCCGACGACCAAGGGCTACGGCTACGTCTGGGGCCAGATCGGCCTGCTGACCGTCGAGTTCGTCGTCCTCGCGGCCACCGTGGTCGGCCTGGACCGGCTCGGCACCCTGGTCGCGGGCCGGCTCCGGCCGGCCTCCGAGCCCACCGGGGCCTGACCGCCCCGCGCCTCCCCGCGCAGCGCCGCACCGCGCCGCACGGCCCCGTGCACCGGTGCGACCCGTTGTGACGCGCTGGGACTCGCCGGACCACCGCCGCGGCGGCCGGTCAGATCCGCCAGGAGCGGATCCGGTCGGCCGCCGCGAACACGTCCGCCCTGGCCTCGGCGATGTCCCGGGCCAGCTCGACCAGGGCACCGTACGGCGGGTCGATGCCCTCCTTGGCCGCGTGCATGTAGGCGGCCGTGGTCATGCACGCGAACAGGTTGTTGCGCACCGGCAGCGGCCGCAGCAGCACGATCGTGTGCATCAGGGTGGCCGCGCACCAGGCCGGGTCGGCGTCGTGGCCCAGCTGCGCGGTGTTGACCCGGTGCCGCGCGACGGCCGCCTGGAGCGCCGAGTAGTCCCGCACGCTGAGGTCCTCCGGCCACGCCTGCTCCTGCACGTCGAGCAGCCAGCGCAGGTCGACGCGCAGCGGCATCACCCCCGCACCTCCGCGCTCACGCGGCGGGCGCGTCCTCCGGGAAGGCGGCGTCGAACTCCTCCCGGTACGCCTTCCAGAACGCCACCGCGTGGTCGACGAAGTCCCGCCGCTGCTGCTCCCGGACGCTCAGGTCGTGGACGTACGCCTTGACGCTCTTGCCGTCGGCGGCGGCGGCCTCGCGGATGGCGGCGAGTTCGTGCTCCGTGTACTCGATGTTGAGCGCAGGCATGGCGCCGATGGTACTGGAGGGTAGGGGAGTTGGGTACCGGATCGGCACCGCCCGCCCGGCCGGGCTCCCCCGGCCGGGCCCCCGCCGCCTGGCCTCTCGCCGGGCCCGACCGCCGGCCGCTACCTCGGCTCCACCACCCGCAGTTCGCCGTCCAGCTCCAGCCAGCGGGTGAGCCCGAGGCCGCGCAGGAACGGCAGGTCGTGGCTGACCACGATCAGCGCGCCCTGGTAGGCGGCGAGCGCCTGGGTGAGCTGGCGGACGCTGGCGAGGTCCAGGTTGTTGGTCGGCTCGTCGAGCAGCAGGAGCTGCGGCGGCGGGTCGGCCAGCAGCAGGGCGGCCAGGGTGGCCCGGAACCGCTCGCCGCCGGACAGGGTCGCGGCGGGCTGGTCGGCCCGGCCGCCCCGGAACAGGAAGCGGGCCAGCCGGGCCCGGATCGCGTTGTCCCCGGCGTTCGGCGCGAACCGCTTGACGTTCCCCGCGACGGTGAGGCCGTCGTCCAGCAGGTCGAGCCGCTGGGGCAGGTACCGCAGCGGCACCGGGGTGGTGACCTCGCCCTCCAGCGGGCTGAGTTCGCCCGCGATGGTGCGCAGCAGGGTCGTCTTCCCGGAGCCGTTGCGGCCGACCAGGGCGACCCGCTCGGCGCCGCGCAGGTCGAGGTCGGCCGTGGTGCCGTAGGGCAGCCGGACCTTCTGCAGGGTGAGCACCGTCCGGCCGGCCGGCACGGCGGTGCGCGGCAGGTCGATCCGGATCTCGGCGTCGTCGCGGACGGCCTCCTCGGCGGCGGTGAGCCGCTGCTTGGCCTCCTTCAGCCGCTCGGTGTGCATGCCCTGGAGCCGGCCCGCCGTCTCCTGGCCCTGGCGTTTCAGCTTGCCGCGGAAGATGTGCGGGTCGTTGCGGGTGATCGAGCGCTGCTTGCCGTAGCTGGCACTGCGCTCCAGCCGGGTGCGGGCCTCGACCAAGTCCCGCTTCTGGCGCTGGACGTCGGCCTCGGCGTTGCGCAGCAGCCGCTCGGCCGTCTCCTGCTGGGCGGCGAGGGTCTGCTCGTAGGCGGCGAAGTTCCCCCCGTACCAGGTGACCTGGCCGTCCCGGAGGTCGGCGATCTGGTCGACGTGCTGGAGCAGTTCGCGGTCGTGACTGACGATCAGCATCACGCCGCTCCAGCCGGCCACCGTCTCGTAGAGCCGCTCGCGGGCGGCCCGGTCGAGGTTGTTGGTGGGCTCGTCGAGCAGCAGGACGTCGGGCCGGCGCAGCAGCAGGGCGGCCAGCCGGAGCAGGACGGCCTCGCCGCCGGAGAGCTCGCCGGTGGTGCGGTCGAGGCCGAGCCGCTGCAGGCCGAGCCGGTCGAGGGTGGCACGGGCGCGCTCCTCGACGTCCCAGTCGTCGCCGACGGCGTCGAAGTGCTCCTGGGCGGTGTCGCCGGACTCGATGGCGTGCAGCGCCTCGCGGGCGGCCCGGACGCCGAGTGCCTCGTCCACCCTCAGGGAGGTGTCGAGGGTGAGCCCCTGCGGCAGGTGGCCGAGCTCCCCGGCGACCTTGACGCTGCCGGCGGTGGGCGTGAGCTCCCCGGCGACCAGGCGCAGCAGGGTGGACTTCCCGGCCCCGTTGAGCCCGATCAGCCCCGTGCGGCCGGGGCCGACGGCGAGCTGGAAGCCGTTGAGGACCGTCCGGCCGTCGGGCCATTCGAAGCCGAGGTCGGTGCAGAGGACGGAGGTGCTGGGTTGTGCCATGGGTGGCCTCCCGGTGGTTGCCTGCGGTCTGGGTGCGACACGGGAGACACCGCGGGTGCGTGGGGAACCCGGACAGGGGGCCGGGGGCCGTCACGGGGACGGGCGCCGGGCCGGCTCACCACTGAGGTCGCGCACTCGCACATTCACGCATCGCGGACGGCAGGGCTGCAGGGCAGCGCTGCGCCGCGGCGGGGCGGTGTCTCGGGACCTCAGTAGAGCAACGGCCTTCTCCTGTTCTGGCGGGTGGCACGGATCACGCTACGGAGGCCGTCCGGCACCCGCAACCGGTTTTCCCTGCGCGCACCGGGTGCCGATCACGTGCCGATCCGGTGACGCAGGTGCCGATCCGGTGACAGCCGTGTCCCGGTCCGGGGTGGATGTAAGGGCGCCTTTATCCGCATGGCAGACTCCTCCTCTGCCATACCCGTGGTCCGGGCCGTCCCGGACGGATGGCGTTGATCCACAGGGGGAATTGAACTCATGTCACCGATATCCCGGACGACTCGTGCCGCGCTGGGCGCCTCCGTCGTCGCGCTGACGATGGTGGTCGCGACGGCGTGCGGGCCGGAGAACGACGATCCGGCCGGGGCGCAGACCGCGGCCCCGACCGCCGCCGCGACCACGCCGGGCAAGCCGGGCGCCGCCCCGATCAAGCTCCCGACCGCCGAGGAGCTGAAGACCTGGAAGTTCGAGGACTGGGACAAGTGGGCCCAGCAGAACGTCATCACCCCGGCGGTCAAGGGGTTCTGGGACCTGAAGAAGATCCTCGAGGCGAAGCCGTCGAAGCCGAAGCCGCCCGCCCAGCCCACCGGCCAGCCGACGGCCCAGCCGACGAGTGCGGCGCCCGCCCAGCCGACGCAGCCGCCCGCGCAGCCCACCGCGCAGCCGCCGGCGGGTGACAACGGCAACGACCCGCTGCCCAAGGTCGTCGAGGCCAAGGCCGTCCCGCACCCGTTCGCCAAGAACTTCCACGTCAACGGGAAGATCTTCAGCCAGCACGAGGACGGCAACTACTACGAGTGCTCCGGCACCGTCGTCTCGGACCCGGCGCACCCCGGCAAGAGCAACCTGGTGTGGACCGCCAGCCACTGCGTGCACGGCGGCAAGGGCGCCGGCTACTACAAGAACCTGATGTTCGCCCCCGCGTTCAACAGCAACGGCGTGCTCAGCGGCGGCAAGCAGGCGACGCTGGCGCAGGCCGAGCCCTACGGCGAGTGGAGCATGACGGACGCGATCGCCTCCCCGCAGTGGCCGGCCGAGGCCGACCACAAGACGGGCGGCCCGTGGAGCCAGTACGACTTCGCGATCGTCCGGGTGGAGAACCCCAACGGCGGTGACAAGTCGCTGGAGGAGACGGTGGGGGGCTCCGTCCCGGTCTGGTTCAACGCCCCGCGCGACCAGCTGACCGCCGTCAGCGACTACGGCTACCCGGCCGACGCGCCGTTCGACGGCATGGAGCTCGAGCACTGCGACGGCGGCAAGCCGGTCCGCCTCTCCATGGACGTGAAGCGCCCGCCGATGCTCACCATCGGCTGCAACATGACCCCGGGTGACAGCGGGGGCGGCTGGTTCGCCACCAAGGACGGCAAGCAGGTCCTGGTCAGCGACGTCTCGATCGGTGACGGCACCTGGGAGGCCGGCCCGTACCTGGACGACGTGGCGGCGAAGGCCATGGACTACTTCTCCAAGAAGAAGAAGTAGTCCCCCGTACAAGTCACCCACACTCAGGGGGAATTGCTCCGATGTCACCGATATCCCGTACGACCCGCGCCGCGCTCGGCGCCTCCGTCGTCGCGCTGACGATGGTCGTCGCGACCGCCTGCGGGCCGGAGAACGAGGACCCGGCCGGGGCGCAGACCGCGGCCCCGACCGCCGCCGCGACCACGCCGGGCAAGCCGGGCGCCGCCCCGCTCAAGCTCCCGACGGTCGAGGAGCTGAAGGCCTGGAAGTTCGAGGACTGGGACAAGTGGGCCCAGCAGAACGTCATCACCCCGGCGGTGAAGGGCTACTGGACGCTCCAGAAGATCCTGAACGCCAAGCCGAAGCCGATGCCGCAGCCGCCGCAGGACCCGACGCAGCCGCCCGCGCAGCCCACCGCCCCGGCCACCGCCCCGGCCCCGGCGCAGCCCACCCCGGCCCAGCCGCCGGCCGGCGGCGACCAGATCCCGAGCGTCATCCCGGCGAAGCCCGCGCAGCACCCGTTCGCGAAGAACCTGCACGTCAACGGCAAGATCTTCTTCAAGGACGGCAACGAGGACTACGTGTGCTCCGGCACCGTCGTCACCGACCCGGCCAACCCCGGCAAGAGCAACCTGGTGTGGACCGCCAGCCACTGCCTGCACGGCGGCAAGGGCAACAAGTACTACACCGACATCACCTTCGCCCCGGCCTACAACAGCAACGGCCTGCTGAGCGGCGGCAAGCAGGCCAACGAGGCCGACGCCGAGCCGTACGGCGAATGGGGCGCGGTCGCCGGCATGGTCTCGCCGCAGTGGACGGCCGAGGCCGACCCGGAGCACGGCGGCCCGTGGAGCCAGTACGACTTCGGCATCATCAAGGTGGCCAACCCCAGCGGCAACGGCAAGTCGCTGGAGGAGACCGTCGGCGGTGCCGTCCCGATCTGGTTCAACGCCCCGCGCGAGCAGCTCGGCAACGTCAGCAACTACGGCTACCCGGCGGGCAAGCCGTTCAACGGCGTCGAGCTGGACCACTGCGACAGCGGCCAGCCGTCGAGGAAGACGGGCGACCCGAGCCGCCCGGCGATGCTGGTGATCGGCTGCAACATGACCGGCGGCAGCAGCGGCGGCGGCTGGTTCGCCACCAAGGACGGCAAGCAGGTCCTGGTCAGCGACACCTCGATCGGCAACGGCGCCAACACCTACGAGGCCGGCCCGTACCTGGAGGACGTCGCCTCGAAGATGTACGACTACTTCTCGAAGAAGTCCAAGTGACCGGAAGGGTCCGAGTGACCCCCTGAGGTCACCGCGCGGCGGGGGGGCCCCGGCGCCCCCCCCCGCGCCCAGCGGCCCCGGCCTTCGGCGCGCGCGGGGCGGTGGCCTCCGGCTCAGCCGGCCGGGATGATCCGGGCGACCAGGGTGTCGACGAGTGCGGTGGGGGCGTCCAGGAGCTCGGGCAGCGTGAGGTGTTCGAGCAGCAGGCCGGTCATCGCGAGGTAGAGGACGACCACGGTGTCGCGGTCGCCGGGGAGGCCCTCGCCGAGGTGGTAGGCGATGTTGGCGTCCAGCTGCTCGCGGAGGGTGCGGGTGAGCTCGGTGCGCAGTTCGGGGCGGCGGGTGGCCTCCAGGCGCAGTTCGAGCAGGGCGAGGTAGCCGGAGCGGTGGGCCTCGATGCGCCGGAGCAGATCCTGCAGCAGGGCGGCGACCAGGGCCCGGTCGCGCGGGGCGCGCAGCAGGCCGGCGATCACCTCGGGGTCGGGGGTGAGGTGGTGGTGGACCCGGCCGGCGACCTGGTGGAGCACGTCGTCGCGGTTGGCGAAGTAGTTGGAGGCGGTGCCGGCCGGGACGCCGGCCCGGACGTCGACGGCGCGGAAGGTGAGGCCGCGGGCGCCCTCACCTGCGAGGACCTCGATGGCGGCGTCGATGAGCGCCGCTCGGCGGGCGGGATTCTGGGCCATCTCTGATTCTCCTTCAGAAAACTCTGGCAACCACTACGGCCGGAGTACTATAACTGGAGTGGTTCGAATGGCAGGCCGAATCCCAGCAGTCACGACACCAAGGACATGGATGCGCAAGCTCAGCTACTTCATCGCCGGCACCATCGACGGCTTCATCGCCGCGCCGGACGGCGCCTTCGACTTCTTCTTCCCCTACGTCACGGGCGAGTTCCTCCCCTACATGTCCGACGCGTTCGCGGACACCATCCCCGCCCTGGGCCGGACCGCCATGGGCCTGGACGGCACGCCCAACAAGCGCTACGACACCGTGCTGATGGGCCGGTCCACCTACGAGCCGGGCATCGCCATCGGCATGACCAGCCCCTACCCCCACCTGCGGCAGATCGTCTTCTCCCGCTCGCTCACCGAGAGCCCGGACCCGGCCGTCGAGGTCACCGCCGAGGACCCGCTGGCGGTGGTCCGCCGGCTCAAGCAGGAGGACGGGCTCGACATCTGGCTCTGCGGCGGCGGCGCGCTCGCCGGGCAGCTGCTGCCGGAGATCGACGAACTGATCGTCAAGCTCAACCCGATCGTGGCCGGCTCCGGCGTCCCGATGTTCTCGGCCGACTTCGGCCTGCGCGCCTTCGACCTGGTCGGGAGCCGGAGCTTCGACACCGGCACCGTGGTCCTCAGCTACGCGCGGTCGACCCTGGCGACGGGCGGGGAGCTCGGGCCGGACGGGATGCCGCTCGCCACGACGAGCTGACCGCCGGGCGGGCGCCCGCGCCCACCGCGGCCCTCAGCGCGCCTCGGCGTACAGCTCCTCGACCAGCCGCGCGACGACCTCCGGCTCGCGCAGCATCGGGTAGTGGTCGGAGGCCGCCATCCGGACCAGCCGGCAGCCGGGGATCCGGGCCGCGGTCTCCTCGTTGAAGCGCACGAGCCCCGGCCGGTCCAGCTCGCCCAGGGCCAGCACGGTGGGCACGGCGATCTCGCCGAGCCGGCCGAAGGCGGGCGGGTCGGGTTCCTGGTAGCCGACGTTGCCGAACCAGGCGGGCAGCACGGCCCTGAGGTGCGCGGCGGCGACCGGGTCGGCCTGCGGGGTGCCGCCGCCCGCCAGCCCCCAGAGTCCGAGCCCGAGCCGGACGATGCCCTCCAGGTCGCCGGCCTCGGCCAGCCGTCCCACCTCCCGGTACAGGTCGGACTCGTCGAGGCCGTCGTACCCGGTGACCGTGGGGACGAACAGCGCCAGGCCGGCCACCCGTTCCGGGGCGTCCAGCGTGAGGCTGACCGAGGCGGCCCCGCCCATGCTGGAGGCGACCAGGACCGCCCGTTCCAGCCCGAAGTGGTCGAGCACCGCGGCGAGGTCCCCGGCCGGGGAGTACGCGGCCGTGGGGGCGGGCGAGCGCCCGTAGCCGCGGGCGTCGTAGCGGATCACCCGGTACCGGCCGTCGAGCGACGCGAGCACCTGGTCCCAGATGGTCGAGTCGCCGACGCCCGGGTGGACCAGGACCAGCGGCAGCCCGTCCCCTCCCGAGTCCTCCGCCCAGAGTCCCCCGTCGCCGACCGGCACCATGGTTTCCATGGCGCCAGTCTGGGCGACCGGGCGGTCCGCCGCCACGGAGCCGCCCGGGTGCGTCAGCCGTTGGCCGGAAGGCGCCGGGCCAGGAACTGTTCGAAGGTGCCCTCTCCGACCGCCCGTTCGGGCGTCAGGTGGCCGCCCGCCCGCAGCGCGCGGTAGGCCCGGCCGGCCAGCCGCACGTTCAGCCGCGGGCGGCGCCGTCCGGTCGCGCGCAGGTAGGCGCGGGCCAGCTCGGAGAACGGGCGGACCTCGGGGCCGCCCATGTCCGGCACCCTCCCGGCCGGCGCCCCCGTCGCGAGCTCGGCCAGCCGGGCGGCGACCTCCGCCACCTCGATCGGCTGGTCGGCGACCCCGGCGGGCAGCAGCATGACCGGCAGCCTGGCCGAGGTCTGCAGGAGCCCCAGCACCAGGTCGTGGAACTGCGTCGTGCGCAGCACGGTCCAGGCGAGCCCGGACTCCTCGATCTGCCGCTCGACGGCGAGCTTGGCCCGGTAGTAGGCCAGCGGCACCCGGTCGATGCCGACGATCGAGATGTACACGAGATGCCGCACACCGGCCTCGCGGGCCGCCGCGATCAGGTGGCGGGCCGCCTGTTCGTCGCCGCCGCGCGGGGAGGAGGCGCAGTGCACGATCGTCTCGACACCCGCCACGGCCTCGGCCAGCCCGGTGCCCTCGCGCAGGTCCACGGCGTACGGCCGGGAGTGCCGGCTCAGCACCCGCACCTCGTGCCCGTCCGCGCGCAGCCGTTCGGTGACGAGCCGGCCGAGCGTGCCGGTGCCGCCGGTCACCAGGATCGTGGTCATCGCAGTCGTCCCTTCGGTGGGCGCGCTCCCCGCTGGAGCGCGCGTCACCCGCTGAGAACCGACGGGCCCCCGGTTTCGTGACAACGGCCCGGCGGCGGCCCGCGCGGTCCGCGTCACACCCCCGGCGCCGAGGCGGCGAACTGACGGCCCGCGAAGGCGAGCTTCTCCGGGTTCAGCACGACCCGCACCTCGGCGATGGCGCCGTCCCGGGCGTCGAAGGAGGCGACGGAGACCAGCTGCCCGCCCGCGTGCACCACCAGCGCCGCCGCACCGTTGACCTCGGCGACCGCGAAGTCCCAGCCGCCGCCGAACCGTTCGCTGGTGCCCAGCAGGAAGCGCAGCACCTTCTCCCGGCCGACGATGGGCCGCCGGGCCGCCGTGATCCTTCCGCCGCCGTCGCTCCACCAGACGATGTCCTGGGCGAGCAGCCGCTCCAGCCCGGCCAGGTCGCCCTCGCGCGCCGCCGTGACGAAGGACGCGACGAGCTCGCGCTGCTGTTCGGCCGCCGGGGTGAAGCGGGTCTCGGGCGTGGCCACCCGCCGGGCCGCCCGGCGGTACAGCTGCCGGCAGTTGGCCTCGGTCAGGTCGAGCACCCCGGCGATGTCGCGGTGGCTGTAGTCGAACGCCTCGCGCAGCACGTAGACCGCCCGTTCCGTCGGCGTGAGCCGCTCCAGCAGCACCAGCAGGGCCGTCGAGACGGCGTCCCGCTGCTCGGCGGACTCCAGGGGGCCGAGGGCGCCGTCCCGGGTGAACACCGGTTCCGGCAGCCACGGCCCGACGTACCGCTCGCGCTGCGCCCGGGCCGAGGTGAGCCGGTTGACGCACAGGTTGGTGACGACCTTGGCCAGCCAGGCCCCCGGGTGTTCGATCGACGCCCGAGGGGCGCCGCTCCAGCGCAGGTACGCGTCCTGCACCGCGTCCTCCGCCTCCTCGGCGGAGCCGAGCAGCCGGTAGGCCAGGCCGAACAGCCTGGGGCGGTGGACGGTGAACTCCTCGGCGCTCCCTGATGTCACGTCCTCAGCCTGCCAGAGGCCCGGGAGCCACCGGCCGCGCGGTCCCGGGAGCCGGGCGTCCGGGGCCCGTCCGGCGCTACAGGACCCGCCGCCAACCGCCGTCCGCCGGTCCCGTCGTGGGGGCCGGGCCGAAGTCGTACCGGACCCCGGCCGGCCCGAAGGCCAGCAGTGAGATCGAGGACGAGCCCCAGATCCGGCCGTCGCCGAACTCGCGGCGCTGGATCAGGGCCGCCGGGGCGTCCGGCGCCAGGCCGTCGCCGCAGACGATCGGCAGCCAGGCGCCCCACGCCCGCGCCACGTCCTCGGCGGCGCCCGGCCGCGGCTCCGGCCGGGCGGTGGCCCCGAAGCGGGCGCGGAAGTGGGCGGCCCGCGCGGCCATCAGCGAGCGGACCAGCTCCGAGGCGGTGCGGTCGGGGGCCGGCCCCTCCGGCCCGTCGTTGAGCACGACGCTCAGACCGGCGGGCAGGTCGAGCTCCCCCAGCCGACCGCCAACGCCGCCCCAACTCAGCACCCTGGCGCCGGCCGGGCCGGCCAGCACCAGGTGGAACGGGTCGTACCGGTCCAGGTCCAGGTGCCCGATCCCGCCGTCCCGCACGGCGATCAGCGGCAGTTCACCGCGCGAGAGCCGGGCGCCGGCCGGGGCCGGGGTGCCGAAACCGTTCAGCAGACAGGCCGCCACCGGCGCGTCCCCGGGCCCCGCGGCCGCTCCCGCGCCCGGCTCGACCGCCAGCCACGTCCCGCCGGCCGCGAGGTCCAGCCCGCCGACGGCCGTCGGGTGCCCGGGCCAGTGGTGGCCCGGCGGCGACCACCGCCGCCCGGCGTACTCGTCCCGGACCGACAGCAGCAGCACCGGCACCGCCGAGGACGGATCGATGCTGACGAACGCCGTACACACGCGCAGGGCCCCAGACCTCGCCGGACGGGTGGCCGCACGGCCGCCCTGCCGCCGATCCTCGCACGAACGTTCGCACATCGGGAGGGACGTGCCCTCCCCGTTCCGCCGCCGCCGTGCCACACTCGGGCAAGCCGCCACCGGCCCGCGGCACCGCCGACCCGACGTCCCCGAGTGGCCCACGATCTCCCCGCCCGAATGTGCCGGAGCGGCAGTCCACTCCCCGCCTAGGGTGGCCGCATGACGACGACCGAGAACGCCACCGTGCCCGCCCCCGAGCAGCGGATCTCGCTCCCCGACCTCGCCCCCGAGTTCTACCGGGCCATGGCCGGCCTGGAGCGCGCCTCGCGGAAGGGCGTCGACCCGGTGCTCGCCGAGCTGGTCAAGGTGCACGCCTCGATGCTCAACGGCTGTGCCTTCTGCATCGACATGCACTCCACCGACGCGCTGGAGAACGGCGAGCGGAACCACCGGCTGCTCTCCCTCCCGGCCTGGCGCGAGACCTCGTGGTTCACGGCGAAGGAGCGGGCCGCCCTCGCGCTGACCGAGTCGATCACCCTGCTGACCCGGGGGCACGTCCCGGACGCCGTCTACGACGAGGCCGCCGCGCAGTTCGAGCAGGCCGAGCTGGCGCAGCTGATCACCCTGATCATCACCATCAACGCCTGGAACCGGATCGGCGTGACCTCCCGCCTCAGCCCGGCCGTGAAGTAGAGGGGAACCGGCATGACACTGACCCAGCAGCAGGAGAAGGCCCGGACGCTGCGCGAACTCCACCGCCCCGGCGAGCCGTTGGTGCTCGCCAACGTCTGGGACGCGCTGGGTGCCCGGCTGGTCGCGGCGGCCGGGGCCCGGGCGATCGCCACGGCCAGCGCGAGCGTGTCCTGGACGCTCGGCAGCGCGGACGGCGACGCCGCCGACCGGGAGGAGGTGCTCGCCCAGACCGCGCTGATCGTGCGCTCGGTCGGGCTGCCGGTCACGGCGGACCTGGAGACCGGGTTCGGGGCCACCGCCGCCGAGGTCGGCGGGACGGTGGCGGCCCTGCTCGCGACCGGCGCCGTGGGCGTCAACCTGGAGGACGCGGCCCGGCCGGCCGACGAGGCCGCCGAGCGGATCGCGGCGGCCCGGGCGGCCGGGGACCGGGCCGGGGTCGACCTCTTCGTCAACGGCCGCACCGACGTCTTCCTCCGCGGGATCGGGGACCCGGCGGGCCGCCTGGACGAGGCGGTCCGGCGGCTGCGCGCGTACGTCGAGGCGGGAGCGGACGGGGTGTTCGTGCCCGGGGTGGAGGATCCGGAGACGATCGCGGCGCTGGTCGCGGCCGTCCCGGCGCCGCTGAACGTGCTGGCGGGCCCGGGCTCGCCGTCCGTGCCGGAGCTGGCGAAGCTGGGCGTGGCCCGGGTCAGCCTGGGGCCGGGCCTGGCCAAGGCGGCGTACGCGGCGGTGCGCCGGGCCGCCGAGGAGGTCTACACGGCGGGCACCTACACGGCGCTCGACGGCGGGCTCAGCTACCCGGAGCTGAACGCCCTCGCCGAGGGCTGAGCAGCCGGCCCGGGCACGTTCGGGGGTGCGCCCGGGCCGGTCGCCCGGTGCGTGGCGGACCGCTCGGCCGCCGGGCCGACGGCCTCGGTGCGCGGGCGGACCGCTCAGCGCGGGGTGTTCCGGATCAGTTCAGCACCTGCCCGCTGATCCCCGGGTGCTCCATCTGGCCGGTGCCGACGGCCTCCACCTGCTGGGCGGCGTGGCCGACCAGCGGCAGCTTGCCGGCCTCGTGGAGCGCCAGGTCGGTGGGGGAGAGGTTGAGGCCGCTGGAGAGGCCGTCCAGGGCGTCGGGCTGGGAGGCGACCGAGCTGGCGGCGGACGCGGCGGGGGCGGCCAGGGCGAGGCCCGCCATGGTGAGGGCGGCCAGGGTGGCGAGTTTCTTCATGGAACGCCAAACGACCCGGCCGCCCTCAGGTCACCCCGGCGACCCCGCCGGCGGCCTCATCTCCGGCGAACCCTCACACCGTCACCCGCAGCGTCCGCACGCTGTTGCTGATGAACGACCCGATCGGCTCGGGCGCCGGGCCGTCCTCCGCCAGGGCCAGCCCGGGGAACCGCTCGAACAGGAACCGCAGGGCCGTCTCGGCCTCCATCCGGGCGAGCCCGGAGCCGAGGCAGAAGTGCGGGCCGTGGCCGAGCGACAGGTGCCGGTTCGGCTGCCGGGTGACGTCGAAGCGGTCGGCGTCCTCGTGGTGGCCGGAGTCGCGGCCGGCGGAGGCGTACGAGGCGAGCAGCGCCTCGCCGCGCCGGATGACGACATTCCCGACCTGGATGTCCTCGGCGGCGTACCGCATCGGGAACTGGCCGACCGGCGAGTCGTACCGGAGCGTCTCCTCGACCACCGCGGACCACCCGACGGTGCCGTCCAGCACCAGCCGCAGCTGGTCGGGGTGGGCGAGCAGCGCGCGGACGGCGTTGGTGATCAGGTTGAGCGTGGTCTCGTGGCCGGCCACCAGCATCAGCAGCAGGGTGCCCACCAACTCGGCCTCGCTGAGCCGGTCGTCGGCCTCCCTGGCGGCGATCAGGTCGGTGGTGAGGTCGTCGCCGGGCTCGGCGCGCTTGGCCGCGACGACGGAGGCGAGCAGCGCGTGCAGGCCCCGCTGGGCGGCGACGGCGGCCTCGGGGGTGGCGGAGCTGGAGACCAGGGTGTCGGAGAGCTCGTGCAGTTCGTCCTGCTGCTTGGGCGGCAGGCCGAGCAGCTCGCCGATGACCTGCATCGGCAGCGGGTAGGCGAAGTGCTCGCGCAGGTCGAACGCGCCCTCCAGGCGGGCGACGCCGTCCAGCAGCGCGGTGGTCCGGGCCTCGATCGCGGGCTGCAGCTCGGCGATCCGGCGCGGGGTGAAGGCCTGGCTGACCAGACCGCGCAGCCGCCGGTGGTCCGCGCCGTCGACGCTGATCATGCCGGGCACGGTGACGAAGTTCAGCAGGGGCCAGCCCTCGGGCAGCCGGCCCTCGGTGAACGTCGTCCACAGCTGTGGATTCTTCCCGACCCGCGGATCGGCCAGCAGCTCCTGCAGGGTGTCGTGGTGGGTTATCGCCCAGACCACCACCCCGCCAGGGAGTTCCACCAGGACCGCCGGGCCGGCGGCGCGGAGTCGGGCGTTCTCGCCGTGCTGGTCGCGTCCGAAGGGGTCGAGCCGGACGGGCTCGGTTCGGGGCTGCTCGGGTCCACGGGTGGCGGTGTCCATGCGGGCCTCTCGGGGGCTGGCGGGCGGGGCGGGGTGAAGGCGCTGTAGAGCACCGGCAGGCTGACCAGGGCGCGTGACCACGGCGACGGGCGCCAGGCCAACTCGCCCGGCGGCACGGCCAGCTGGAGGTCGGGCAGGCGGTGCAGCAGGGTCTCGACGGCGGTCTCGACGATGATCCGGGCCGGGTGCTGGGCCGGGCAGACGTGCTTCCCGGCGCCCCAGGCCAGGTGCGCCCGGTTGCCGCCGAGGGT
Organism: Kitasatospora sp. NPDC127111; assembly: GCF_042677465.1. NCBI lineage: Bacteria > Bacillati > Actinomycetota > Actinomycetes > Kitasatosporales > Streptomycetaceae > Kitasatospora > Kitasatospora sp. NPDC127111. Next base: position 32,964 of record NZ_JBHXTG010000032.1, on the reverse strand, counting down.
GACGTGCCCGGCGGAGGCGGTGCCCTGGGCGGCCGGGTCGGCGTTGGCCGCGGCCAGGCCGAGGACGAGCAGGTCGCCGGCGCTGATGTACTGGCCGCCGAGGACGGTGTCGCCGGTGGCCCAGCGGCCGGGGAAGTTCTGCGTCGGCGGGTCGCGCCAGAGCACCTCCTCCAGCGCGTCGGAGACGGTGAGCCGGCCGCCGGTGAGGGTGGCCCGGAACCGGCGGTCGGTGAGCAGCAGCCGCAGGGTGTTGCCGGTCCAGTTGATGCTGGTCTCGTTGCCCGCGACCATCAGCACCACCAGGTGGTGCACCGCCTCCTCGTCGGTCAGCGCGGCCGGGTGGGCCAGCAGCCACGAGGTGAGGTCGGCGCCGGGGACGGCGCGGCGGCGCCGGACCAGGTCGACCAGGATCGCCTGGAACTCCGCGTTGGCCCGGACCGACTTCTCGCTGCTGTCCACGAAGTGGCTGATCAGCTCGACCAGGTGCGGGCCGGCCTCGGCGGGCAGGCCGAGCAGCTGGGTGAAGACCAGCAGCGGCAGCCGGCGCGCGTACTGGGCGATCAGGTCGGCGGTGCCGTCCGGGCCCCAGCCGTCGATCAGGGCGTCGGCGGCGGCCTCGGTGGTCTCGCGCAGCTGGCGGTGGTCGATCTGGGCCAGCGTGTCGGCGACGGCGGCGCGCAGCCGCTGGTGCTCGGCGCCGTCCAGGTTGAGCAGGGTGGGCCGCCAGGAGGTCATCGGCAGCAGCCGGGAGTCGGCGGCGAGCCGGCCCTCGGCGGGGACCCGCCAGCGGCGCGAGTCCTTGGAGAACAGCGCCTCGTTGCGGGTGAGTTCGAGCAGCTCGGGGTAGCCGAGGACGAGCCAGGCCTCGACCCCGGGCTCCAGCTCGATGGGAGCCACCGGGCCGTAGCGGTCGCGCAGCCGGGCGTACAGGCCGTGCGGGTCGTCGGCGACGGCGGCGCCGTACAACGGCGTCAGCGGCGCCCCGGCGGGCAGCCGGCCGCCGGCCGGCGGCCCGCCGACCACCGAGCCGCCCCCGGCGTGCGCCGGGCAGCCGGGCGGCGGCGCGAGCGGCGGAACGGCCGTACCGGGCTCGGGAGTCGTCATCGTTGCAGCTCCAGGACGGAGGTCGCGTGCAGGTGGCCGACGAAGTCGATCAGCAGGTCGTACGCGGCCCGCCGGTCCCGCGCGTCGCAGTACAGGATCGGCACCTCGGGCAGCACGTCGAGCGCCGAGCGCAGCTCGTCCTCGGGGTAACTCGGCGAGTCGGGGAAGGTGTTGACGGCCACCGCGAACGGGATCTGCTGCTCCTCCAGCCGCCCGAGCACGTCGAAGCTCTCGTCCGGGCGGCGCAGGTCCACCATGGCGATGGCGCCGAGCGCGCCGCGCGACAGGTCGTCCCAGAGCGGCCAGAACCGCTGCTGGCCGGGTGTGCCGAAGAGGTACAGGGCGAGCCGCGGGTTGAGCGTGATCCGGCCGAAGTCCAGCGCGACGGTGGTGGTGGACTTGTCGCCGCGGCCGGTGAGGTCGTCGATGCCGCTGCTGGCGGCCGTCATGGTCTCCTCGGTGCGCAGCGGCGTGATCTCGCTGAGCGAGCCGACCAGGGTGGTCTTGCCGACCCCGAAGGGCCCGGTGACCAGGATCTTCACCGCACCCTGCACCGAGGACGGCAGGTACTGCGGCTCACCGGGGGCTCCGGCGGCGGTCGGGCCGGCAGGGGCTTCAGCGGAGTTGGCGGAGGCCAACGAGCACCTCTTCCAGGAGGGTTGTGGGCAGGCGCTCGGCCTGCGGGACGGGCGGGAGCACCTGGACGGCGCCGAGGTCCCAGAGGTCGCCGACCAGCACCTTGACGATGCCGAGCGGCAGCCCCAGGTGGGCCGCCACCTCGGCGATCGACAGCAGGCTGCGGCAGAGGTCCAGGATCCGTTGGTGCTCGCGGTTGAGCAGCACGTCCTCGGGCAGTTCGGGCCGGTCCGGTAACGCGCTGACCAGGCTCTCGACCGCGAGCGCGGCCCGGGTGGGCCGGCTCCGGCCGCCGGAGATCACGTAGGGCCGGACCGGCCCGTTCACCGCTGGCCCCCCGCCGCGTGATCGACGCGCGGCGGGCTGGTGAGGTGGGTGCCGATCCGCTCGACCAGGACCTGCATCTGGTAGGCGACCAGGCCGGCGTCGACGGCCTCGCCGGTCACCACGGCCAGGTGGGCGCCGGCCCCGGCGGCGACGATGAAGAGGTAGCCGCCGCCGTACTCGATGATGATCTGGCGGGTCGCGCTGTTCTGGCCGCCGAAGCCCTGGGCGACGCCGCGGGCCAGCGACTGCAGGCCCGAGCAGGCGGCGGCGAGCCGCTCGGCGTCCTCGCGCACGATGCCCGCGCTGCGGCCGATCTCCAGCCCGTCGTTGGACACCACGACGGCGTGCCGGACCTCGGGGACGGAGACGATGTCGGCGAGCAGCCAGCCGAGATCAGGGGTGGTGGTCATGGAACTCTCCGGAGCGCTGGGGAAGCTGGGGGGAAGCGGGCGGGTAAGGATCGTGCTGCGCGGGTGCCTGGGCCTGCGCCGGTGCCTGGGCCTGCGCCCGGGCGTGGATCTGGGCCCGGGCCCGGGCGGCCGAACGGCCGTTGGCGGTCCCGGCCTGGAACATCGTCATGAACGCCTGGGCGTCCTGCGCCGAGCGGTACGGCGGGGGTGCCGGCGGGGCGGCGGCCGGCGCGGTACGGCGGTGGGCGCGGTCGCGCCGGTGGCTCCGGCGGGGCAGCGGTGGTGGAGCGGCGGGGCCGGCCGTGGGGGGTCGCCGGTCGGTCGGCGGGGTCTCCACCAGGGGGTGGCCGGCGTCCAGGGGGTGGCCGGCGTCCAGGTGGTGTCCGGAGCCGGGGAGTCGGCCGGTGACCGCGGGGTGGCCGGCCGAGGGCGCGGACGGGTGCCGGGGGGCCGCGACCCGGTGCGGCACGGGGGTGAACGCCGGGTCGTCGGGGCCGAGCCCCGGGACGGTCGGCGGGAGCGGTTCGGTGAGCAGCGCGTTCGGCAGCAGCACCACGACCCGCACCCCGCCGTACGGTGAGGGCGCGGAGCTGAGGGTGACCCGGAACCCGTACTGCTCGGCGAGCCGGCCGACCGCCGCGAGGCCCAACTGCGGTACCTCGCCGAGGCGGGAGACCTCCAGCGCGGAGCCGCCGGCCAGCGCGGAGGCGGCCTTGGCGACGGCCTGCTCGGGCATCCCGACGCCACCGTCGTCGATCTCGATGACGGCACCGTTGTGCACCGGCATCAGGGTGACGAACACCTGGGTGCTGGGCGGGGAGTAGCGGGTGGCGTTGTCCAGCAGTTCGGCCACGGCGTGGATCAGCGCCTCGGCGGCGGCGCCGACCACGGCGGTCTCGATCCGGCTGCGGACCACCACCCGCTGGAAGGGCAGGATGCGCGACTGGGCGCCGCGCACCACGTCCTCCAGCGAGACCGGTTCGGGCCAGTGCCGCCCGGCCCGGGCGCCGCACAGGACGGCCAGGGTCTGGGCGAGGCGGGCCTGTTGGGCGGCGGCGTGGTCCGCCTTGAGCAGGCCCTCCAGCAGCGCGGGGTCGTCGTGGGTGCGTTCCATCTCGTCGAGCAGGGCCTGCTGGTCGTGCGCCATGACGAGGATCCGGCGGGCCACGCTGAGGAAGGCCCGCTGGGTGGAGGCGTTGAGCTCCTGTTCCTGCTGCACGGCGGCCAGTTCGGTGCCGCGGCGGGCCAGTTCGGCGGTGAGCTGCTCCCGCAGGCGGGCGAGTTCGCGCTGCTGGCGGTCGTTGCGACGGCGCTGGGTGGCGGACACCGCGCGGTAGCGGGCGGCGGCCACCAGGGCGAGGGCGGCGAGCACGCCGGCTGCCGCGGCACACCACTGAGTCATCGTCACGCGGCGAATTCTAGGGTGATGATCCTACGAAGGCGTGAACGGATCTCGCCATGTGACCGGATCTCGTCAATATCCCGGCAAGACGGCGTCAATCAGACGTCAGGTCGTCGCCCGCACGCCTCCGGGGGGCGCGGGGCGGGGTGTCGCGGTCGGGTTGGCGCCGCGCCTCCGGGGCCCCTACCGGGGCACTGCTGCCATCCGGTGCAGCAGCAGGAGCGCCACGTCGTCCGGGCGCGAGCGGCGCTCGGTCACGTTGAGGGTGAGCAGGTCGGCCAGCCGCTCCAGGGCCGGCGCCGGGCCGATCCGGACCGGGCCGGCCTGCCGGGCCCAGAGCTCCAGCCCGCCCAGCATCCGCTGCACCGACTCGTCGTAGTCCTCCGCGCGGTCCTCGACCAGCCCGTCCGTGTACACCAGCAGCGTCTCGCCGGCCGACAGGTGGCCGACCGACAGCTGGTACGGCACCCCCGGGTCCACGCCCAACGGCGGGCCGCCCGGCAGGTCCAGCTCGACGGCCTCGGCCTCCGCGGTGATCCGCACCGGCGACGGGTGCCCGGCCCGGGCCGCCCGCAGGGTGCCGTCGGCCGGGTCGAGGGTCAGGTAGAGGCAGGTGGCGAAGAGGTCGGTGTCCAGCCCGGAGAGCAGCCGGCCGGTGCGGGCCAGCGTGGCCGCCGGGTCGTGCCCGTCGGTGGCGTACGCCCGCAGGGCGCTGCGCAGCTGGCCCATCACCGCGGTGGCCTCGGCGTTGTGGCCCTGGACGTCGCCGATCACCAGGCCGATCTTCCCGTCCGGCAGCCGGAGCAGGTCGTACCAGTCGCCGCCGATCTGCATCCCCTCGGTGCTGGGCAGGTAGCGGGCGGCGCTGGCGATCCCGGGCAGCCGCGGCAGGGTGCGCGGCAGCATCGCGCGCTGCAGCTCGGTGGCCCGGTGGTGGTGGGTGTCGTACAGCCGGGCGCGCTCCAGGGACTGCGCCAGGACCCCGGCGAACGCCGAGTAGAGGGTGCGGTCCTCGCGGCCGAAGACCCGCTCGGTGGCGAAGGTGATCAGGCAGGAGCCGACCTGCCGCCCCGAGGCGACCAGCGGCAGCACCGCCCAGGCGGCCGGCGTGAGCGGGCCGTTCTCCCCGCCGCGCCCGCCGCCGCCCGGTTCGCTGAACAGCGGGGCCGCCCGGGCCAGCGAGTGCTGCATCACGCCCTCGGAGAGGTCGGCCAGCCGGGTCAGCTCGGTGCGGCGCGGCCCGCCGTAGACGGTGTGCGAGACGGGCAGCAGCCGGCCCTCGTCCACCAGGTCGAGCACGATGCTGGCGGCGCCGAACGCCGGGCCGGCGATGTCGGTCACCGTCGTCGTGACGTCCCGGACGGTGATCGCGCGGGACAGCGCCCGGGTGAGCGCCAGCAGCAGCGCCGAGCGGGCCCCGGCCGTCGGGGAGTCGCCCGGTTCGTCGGCCGCCGGGCCCTCCCCGGCGGTACGGGCGCGGTCCCGGTCGGCGAGCAGCCCGGCGATCCGGACCGGGCGCCGGTGCACGTCCAGCATCACCTCTCCGGTCTCCTCTATCCGCACCACGCCGCCGCCCCGCCGCAGCACCCGGTACCTGATCCGGTACGGGCCGCCGGTGGCGAGGGCCTCGGCCAGGGCGGCCTGGACGTCCGGCAGGTCCTCCGGGTGGACGATCCGGTCGAGGTCGGGCGCGCCGGCCGGGGAGCCCTCGGCGGGCGGCGGCTGGCCCACCACCCGGTAGGCCTGGGTGTCCCAGAAGGTCTCGCCGGTGACCAGGTCGCGCTCGAAGGCGCCGTGCCCGGCGGAGCGGACGGCGAGCGAGAGCATCGGGTGGGCCAGCCCGGCGGCCCGGTCCGGGGCGTCCCCCGCCGTCCCCGCGGCGGGCCCGGGGCGGACGCCCCGGGGCACCCGGGTCTCGGCGTGCGCGTGGTCGAGCAGGTGGGAGAGCCGGTGGGCGCAGGCGTCGGCGAGCGTCTCCAGGACGTCGAGGTCGCGGCGCGGGACGGTGCCCCGGTGGGCGAGGGCGAGCGCCAGCACCCCGATCGGCTGCGCGTCGACGATCATCGGCAGGGTGATGATGGCGACCATGCCGGTGCCCATCCCGGTGTTGCGGTTGGGGTAGTCGACGCTGGTGCGCTCGGGGCTGAGCAGGTAGGGGCGGCGCAGGCGGAGCGCCATCGCGGCGGGCAGGTCGCCGGCCGGGTCGACCACGCTGTAGCGCTCGTGGGCCCAGTCGGGCAGGCCGTGCGAGGCGGTGAGCCGGAGCATGCCGGCGGAGTCGAGCAGGTAGAGCGCGGAGCCCTCACCGGTGATCCAGCTCGGGCCCTCGGCGAGGACCGTGCCCAGGAGTTCGGCGGCACTGGAGCAGCCGAGCAGTAAGCGGACGCAGCGCATGGCGCTGCGCGCGGTGGGGCTGCTGCGCGGCGTCCGGCTCTCGTCCTCGGAGGGGGGAAGCCACGGCGAGGACAGGTCCATGGGATCCTCCGGCGGTGTCTTATCGGACACTCAATTCTTAATACCTTATTTCTCATGGCGGCGAATGGTGATCCGGGCGCCGCACCCGGTCCCGCGGCGCCGCACCCGGTCCCGCGGCGCCGCACCCGGTCCCGGGGCGCCGGTCCTCCGCGTCGGGACCTGGTCCCGCGGTCGAGTAGACTGTGCTGTCGACGCGGGCCTATAGCTCAGACGGTTAGAGCGCTTCCCTGATAAGGAAGAGGCCACAGGTTCAAGTCCTGTTAGGCCCACCGCGTCGAAGGGCCCGGAGCGATCACGCTCCGGGCCCTTCCGCATGTCCGGCCGCGTTCCACGCGCCCCGGCCCCCCGCTCCCGGTGCTACGCCCCCGGCCAGTCGCGGAGACCGTGGGTGAGGACGGTGATCAGCCGGTCCTGGGTGTCGCCGAGGTCCTCCGCGAGCTGGAAGGCGCCGCCGATGGAGAGCGAGGCGAAGCCGTGCGCCACCGAGCGGACCGCGCGGGCGGCGTGGATCGCCTCCGACCCGTCGAGGCCGTACGCGCGCAGCACCGCGATGATCACGCCGACCAGCCGGGTCGCCGCCCGGGTGAGCTCGTCGTCCGGCTGCGGGGCCTGGGGGAGCGCGTTGTAGCGGTGCGGGTACTCGGTGGCGTAGCCGTGGTAGGCGCGCAGCACGGCGGCGACGGCGTCGTCCCCGCCGCGGCCGAGGGCGGCCCCGGCGAGCCGGTCGGCGAGCTCCTCGGTGACCCGGACGGCGACCAGCCGGCGCAGTTCGGCCAGCCCGCCGCTCACGTGCTTGTACAGCGAGGGAGTGGCCACTCCGGCCCGCGCGGCGACGGCGGCCAGGGTGAGGGCCTCGGGGCCCTGCTCGTCGATGAGGGCGAGGGCGTGGCCGACGACCTGCTCGGGGGTGAGTCCTACGCGGGGCATGGGGGTTCTCCGTGGTTGCGGCGGCGGTGGCGGCGGCGCGTGGCCGGCGCGTGGGCCGGTGGGTGGGCGTGGGCCGGCGCGTGGGTGGTGCGTGGGCGGCCGGTGCGCGGGCGGGGTTCAGGCCAGCTCGGCGAGGAACGTCAGCAGCGCGTCGGCGGTGGCCCGCGGGTGGTCGGCCATCGGGTAGTGGCCCGCTCCCTCGATCATCACCTTGCGGGCGCGCAGCGCGGCGGCCTGCCGGTCGGCGACCAGCTCCGGCCGGGGGAAGTCGGGGTCCTTGCCGCCCATCACGACCAGGGCCGGGCAGCGCACGGCCGCGGTCCAGCCGGCGGGCGCGGAGTCACCGCGGACGTAGCCGCGGGTCGCGGTCCTGCGCCCGGGCGTGCGCATCGCGGCGACCAGCCCGTCCACGTACGCGTCGAGGTCGGCCGGCTTGGCGGTCGGGTAGGCCATCCTGCGGTGGTAGAGGCCCCAGAACGCGGGCGAGTGCACCAGCAGCGTGCCCATCACGGCGAACATCGCGCGCTGCAGGGCGGTCGGCGGCAGGTTCTCCACGAAGGCGTCCAGCAGGACGATCCCGGCGACCCGCTCGGGGGCGTCCCCGGCGGCCTTGACCACGGTGGCGCCGGTGTACGAGTTGCCGGCCAGGACGGCGCGCTCGATGCCGAGGTGGTCGAGCAGGGCGAGGACGTCGGTGGCGATCGCGGCCGGCGAGTAGTCGTCCCAGACGATCGAGGACTCGCCGAAGCCGCGCAGGTCCATGGTGATCACCCGGCGGCCGGCCGCGGTCAGCAGCGGGCGCAGGTGCCGGTAGGCGGCCCGGCTGTCCAGCATCCCGGGGAGCAGGACGACGGGGACGCCCTCGCCCTGCTCGGTGTCGTCGTAGGCGAGCCGGCCGCCGGTGACGTCGAGGTACTGGGTGGTGGGGGCGGTGGTGCCGGACATGGGGGCCTCCTGGGTCCGCCGGGCTCGGGTGTCGGCGGTGCTGCCGACACCCACAAAGCTAAGGCTAATAGCCTTAGCCGTCAAGCTATTGGCAGAAGCTGAAGGCGGCCCCGGTCCGGGCGGCCGGTCAGACGCCGTCCACCTTGAACGGGTCGTGCTCGGTCAGCAGCTTCTCCAGCCGGGCCTGGTCGACCCGGGTGACGATCTCGCTGGTCTCCTGCCGGTCGCGGATCACCTTGGCCAGGGTGAACGAGGAGGTGACGGTGTAGAGCAGGCCGATCCCGAGGAAGGCCCGGGTCCAGCCGCCCACCGGGAGGTAGGCGATCCCGACCGCGAGGGCGGTGCCCGAGATCGCGAAGGAGAGCACGGCCTGGACGAAGTACGCGGCCGTGGTGCGTGACTGCATCGGTGCGTTCATGGCGCCAGGATGGTCGCGCCAGCCGGGCCGCACATGAGTAGGAGTACTCAGAACGACGGTCGTTCGTTGACGTCCCATCACGTTCGGTAGTGTGAGTTGTCGTCAATCGCCCCAAAACGCCCATCGGGTCGCGTAAGGTCCGTGCTGGCCCCGCTCGTCCCGGACGGACGGCTTGGAATCAGGGGCTCCTAGGATTAACGTTTGATAACGCAGCGCGGTCCGCAACGCCGTACCCAGACGGCACCGTGCGCCGTCGCCTAATCCCGCCGGCCGGCCTCCGGGCAGGCCAGGGAGCCGGGGAACCACGTTCCTTGGGGTGAATCGGCCGGGCCCAGGCCCAGCCGTAGGAGACCTTCCTGCTCCGAACCCGTCAGCTAACCCGGTAGGCGCGAAGGAAGGAAAGGAGCGCGCCTCCGTGGCGTCGACGCACTCTCCGGCACACCTGCCCGGCTCCGCAGCCGGCACCCAGCTGCTCGAACCCTGGCCCGTGTACGGTGCCGGGCCCGGCGGGCCCGCCGACGAGGCCGCCCCGCAGGCCACCGAGACCAACCGGCACCGGATGCCGCGTCAGACCCGCGGGACCGCGCCGCTGCTCGGCGTCACCGCCGTCGCCGCCACCCTCGGCGCCACCGGCTTCGCCTCCGCGACCCCGGCCGCCGCGCCCGCCGTCGAGGCCCCCGACGAGGCCCCGGTCGCCCTCTCCGCCGACCCCGGCCTCGCGCTCGCCGCCCGGATCCAGCAGCAGGCCGACAGCCAGCGCACCGCCGCCGAGGAGACCGCCCGCCTCCAGGCCGCCAAGGAGGCCGAGGCCAAGCGCGCCGCCCAGCAGCAGGAGGCCAAGCGCGCCGCCGAGGAGGCCGAGAAGGCCAAGCTCGCCGCCCTCAACCTGCCGGTGCGCGACTACAACCTCTCCGCCCACTACGGCCAGAGCGCCTCCTACTGGGCCCACCTGCACACCGGTCTCGACTTCGCCGCCGACACCGGCACCCCGGTGTACGCGGTCGGCCAGGGCACCATCACCTCGGCCGGCTGGGCGGGCTCCTACGGCTACCGGATCGTCGAGACGCTGCCCGACGGCACCGAGATCTGGTACTGCCACCTCTCCTCGATCATCAAGGGCTCCGGCAAGGTCGTCCCCGGCCAGCAGCTCGGCAAGGTCGGCGCCACCGGCAACGTCACCGGCCCGCACCTGCACCTGGAGGTGCGCCCCGGCGGCGGCGCCCCGGTCGACCCGGAGACCTGGTTCGAGCAGCGCGGCATCACCCCCTGACAGCCCGCCCGGCCCCGGCCGTCACCCTCCGCGAGGGGCTCGGCGGCCGGGGCCGCGACGCTCACTCCGGCGGCAGCTGCGCCAGGTACGCGTCGATCTCCTCCTGGCCCGGCTCCGGCGCCAGGTCCGGGAACTCCGCCAGCAGCATCCTCGGCAGCCCCGGCACCGTCCACGCCCCGCACAGGTCCAGCGCCGCCTCGGCCGCCGCCTCCTCGAACGCGCCGAAATCCCCGGCCAGCTCGTCCGGCATCGGCCGGCCCAGCGCCGTCAGCTCCGCCAGGTTGCGGTAGCTGCGCCGCATCAGCCCCTGCTCCAGCAGCCGCCGGGCCCCGTCGGTGGCCATCCCCACGCTCAGCGTCCGGGCCGGACCCCAGCCCTCCTCGTCGAGCTCGTCCAGCCAGCCCGCCTCCGCCAGCGCCTCGAACCCGGCCCGCCGTTCCTCCCCGGACAGCTCCCGGAACGCCGTCAGCCACTCCCGCACCGCCGCCGCGTCCGCGACGTCCACGCCGTGCGCGTGCAGCAGCAGCGCGTACAGCCGGGGCCAGGTCACCAGATCGGCCCGGCGCAGCAGCCCGGCCGCCACCTCGCCCTGCCACTCGGCCTCGGCGTGCAGCCGCTCCTGCCGCTTGGCGTTCAGCCGCTTCACCGCCCGCTGGTGGTCGATCAGCAGCCGCACCGCCTCGCCGTACGCCAGCGGGTCCTGCTCCGGCGCGGGCTGCACGTACAGGTGGAGCCGCTCGTACAGCAACTGCTCCACCGCGTCCGAGGTCAGCTCCGGCCAGCCGTCGCGCATCCTGCCCTCGCCCAGCTCCAGCAGCGCCAGCACCGCCCGCAGCGGCTCCGCGGCCACCGGCGCCCGGCCCTCGGCCTCCGCCCAGGCGAGCAGTTCGGCGGCCTTGGTGCGCGGGGCGAGCCGCAGGTCTTCATCGTTCATGTCACGTACGGTAACCGCAAAGCCCGGGTAGGGTCGGCTGACATGGTCCCCGTCCGACTCACCGGCCCCCGCCTGGCCATCCGCGAGTTCCAGCACACCCCGGGCGACGTCGACGCGCTGCACGCGATCTTCGGCGACCCGGAGGCCACCCGCTACCTGCCCTTCGAACCGCGCGACCGGGAGGACTGCGCGGACCAGATCGAGCAGTACCTGGAGGAGGCGCTCCGCGAGGAACGGACGGTCTACCGGCTCGCCGTGACCCGGCGCGCCGACGCGGACGACCCGGCCGACGCCACCCCGATCGGCAACGCCGCCCTCACCCTCGGCGGCCGGGGCTCCGCCTCCCTCGGCTACGCCCTGCGCCCCGACACCTGGGGCAACGGCTACGCGGGCGAGATCACCGCACTGCTCTGCGACTTCGCGTTCGGCCCGCTCGGCCTGCACCGGCTGGCCGCCCTGGCCGACGTGGCGAACACGGCCTCCGCCCGGGTGCTGACCCGCGCCGGCTTCCAGCAGGAGGGCCGGGTGCGGCACGACGTGTACCGGGGCGGCGCCTGGCACGACGCCTTCCAGTACTCGCTGCTCGCCGACGAGTGGCCGGCCCGGCCCGGACAGGGGGGTTAACCCCACCCCCGGTCCGCCGGTGGCCCGGATGTCCGCCGGCCCGCGCCTTTGACAGCCTGGTGGAACCAGCCCGACCGGCACCGCCGCAGACCCGAGGACCGAGGCCCGGCCAATGAGCACCAGCCAGAGCACGCAGCGCGACGCGTACGACCGCCCCGAGGGCGCCTACCGTACCCAGGAGCCGCCGTACGCCTGGCGGGCGCCGTTCTCGTCCTACTACTACCGGGAGCTGGGCTTCACGCTCACCGGGCTCCCGGTCGCCGTCGCGGGCTTCGCCTTCGCCGTCCCGCTGTTCAGCCTCGGCCTCGGCACCATCGTCACCGTCCTCGGCCTGCCGGTGCTGGCCGCGCTCACCGCCGGCGCCCGCGGCTTCGGCCGGCTGGAACGCTCCCGGGCCCGCGGCATGCTGGCGCTGGACGTGCCCGGCCCGGCGCCGGTCCGGGTGGTGCGGCCCGGGACGTGGGGCGGGATCACCGCCCGGCTGGCGGACGCGGCCGGCTGGAAGGCCGTGCTGTACCAGGTGCTGATGTTCCCCTGGGCGATCCTGAGCTTCACGCTGTCGCTGGTCTTCCTGCTGCTCGGCTGGTCGTTCGCGCTCTACCCGCTCTACCACTGGGTCTTCCCGGCCTACACCGACTGGCCCGGCTACCGGGTGGTCGACTTCAAGGACGGCCACGGCGTCGAGCACGCCTACTACGTCCAGTCGCCGCTGCAGATCGCCGGGATGTCGCTGATCGGGCTGTTCCTGGTCTTCCTCACCCCGCAGCTGGTGCGCGGCCTCACCAACGTCAACCGGCTCGCCGTCCGGGGCCTGCTGGGGCGCTGACCGGCGGCGCCCACCCCCGCGCGCCCGGCCCCGCCCGTCCCCGGACGCTCCGGATGCGGGCGGGGCCGGCCCGTGTTCCGATGGCCGAATGGCCGCCCCCACCGCCCCCAGCGCCGCCACCGTCGCTGTCGCCGCCGCCACCGCCACCGCCCGTCCCGCCCGTCCCGCCGCCGAAGAGGACGGAGTCCTCGTCACCTCCCGCCCGCTGGACGAGTACTGCGGGCTCTTCGGCCTGACCCGGGCCCAGCTCGCCGCCCTCCCCGGGCCGCTGCTCGACTGCCCCGGCGGCGCGGCCGGCCTCACCGCCGAGGCCCGCGAACTGGGCTGCCACGTGATCGCCACCGACCCGGCGTACGCCCGGCCCCTGCCCGAGATCGCGGCCAGGGCCCTCGCCGCCCGGGCGTCGATGGCCGCCGCGATGGCCGCCCGACCCGACCTCCACCCCGGGGCCCGCCACCGCCCCGGTGACCGCTACCTGCGCAGCTGGGACCGGGCCCGCCGGCTGTTCACCGCCGACGCCGCGGCCCACCCGCAGCAGTACGTGGCCGCCGCGCTGCCCCGGCTCCCGTTCGCCGACGGCGCCTTCGCCCTCACCCTCAGCGGGTACCTGATCTTCGCCTACCCCGAACTGTTCGGCCCCGAGCGGCAGCTGGCCGCGCTGACCGAACTGGTCCGGGTGACCGCCCCCGACGGCGAGGTGCGGGTCCACCCCCTGAACGACGGCGCCGGCCGCCGCTGTCCCCACCTCGACGCGCTCCGGCACGCCCTCGGCGAGCGCCGGATCGCCAGCGAGGTCCGCCGGCTCCCGCCCACCGGCGCCGACCGCCGCCGCCGCGTCCTGGTCCTGCGCAGCGCCGACCACCGCGACCGGGCCGCCGGGGCGACCGGGCCGGGTCTCAGGCGTCCTGCCGGGGCTCGTCGGCCGGGCCGGGCTGCCGGGGGAGGGTGAGCTGCGGCGGGACGGCCGTCGCGTCCAGGCGGGACAGGATCTTCTCCGCCAGCCAGCTCCGGTCCGAGCCGTACGGGATGCCGTCCGGCGCCATCAGCCGGCCGGCCACCGACTGGCGCAGCCGCTGCGCCTCGGCGGCCGGCAGCCGGGAGAGCAGGCCGCGGGCGGCCAGCAGCGCGTGGTACTGCTCGAAGCCCGAGCGCGGGTGCTCGATCGCCTCCACCACACTGGCGAGGTCGGCCAGCGCCGGGTCGCCCTGCATCAGGGCCAGCGCCTGGATCCGCCGGCCCTCGGAGCCGTCCGCGAACAGCTCGCGCACCTGGTCCGCGGTGAGCGCCGAGCGCCGCGCCGTCGAACGGACCTCGGCCACCACGCTCTCCGGACCGGCCGCCACGCTCGGGGGCAGCTGGCCGGCCAGCTGCTCCGGCCGGTCCGCGCTGCCGCCCAGCAGGCCCAGGTGCCGCATCGCCCGCACCCGCAGGTCGTCCGCACCCACCTTGTCGCCCTTGCGGTCGCGGTCCTGGCCGGCCAGGAAGAGGTCCAGCGCCCGGTCCGCGTCGGAGAGCACCTGCGGCAGCGCCAGCCGGGTCACCAGCCAGCCCGCCAGGAAGCCCGACACCAGGAAGTACAGGACCAGCGCCGCCGCGAACGGCACCGCGCCCTCGCCGCCGCCCAGCGCGGGCGCCAGCGCCGACCCGAGCTGGTGCAGCCGCTCGCCGAGCGACCCGAGCTGGGTCAGCCCGACACCGAGCAGCACCTTGGTCAGCCAGTCCGAGACCTGCTCCAGATTGGTGTTCGGCGCGTACGAGCCGTGCGGCTCACCGCCGGGGCCGGCCCCCCGGGCCCGCGGCACCCCGAACAGGAAGCCGAGCGCGGCGCCCAGCACCACCGAGGCCGCGGCCACCACCAGGCCGCCGCCCAGCGCCTGCCAGGCCCGCTCCCGGCCGAGCGAGAACAGCAGCAGCCCGAGTGCCCCCACCCCGGGCAGCACCCAGGCCGCGCCGCGCCGCACCGCGCGCACGCCTGCCCCGCTCCCGGCCCGTCGGCCCGTTCCCGCCATCGCGCACCCCCTGTGTCCGTCCCGCTACGGAATCCGGGCCGACTCTAGCGCCGCGGCCGGGCGGCCGGAACGCCCTCCTCCGCCGCCGGGAACGCAGACGGCCCGTGGGCTGCTCCTCCGCGCCGGCCCGGTGAGGGGCCGGGCGCCGAGGCACCGGGGATGTACCGGTGAGCCCACGGGCCGGGTGACTGCTTGGGATTTCGCCTGCCGGAGGCCTGGGGCCTCGCCCTGCGCAGGCAGGGGCGGCTCTAGCGAGCAGCCACCTCACGCATCCTGATGGAACTCAATTCAGGATCACCTCCTTTCAGTGTGCCGCCACTGTAGGCAGCTCCCCCGAAGGAGGGCAACGGATTTATCGAGGCCGTCGCTCAGCGGGTTCAGGCGCTCTTGAACTGGTCCTTGAACTTGGAGAAGTCGACCACGCTGTCGGCCGGCGGAGCCTGCACGGTCAGCGGCTTGTCGTAGTCGGTGAAGTCGATCTGGCCGGTCTGCTTGCCGCCGGCCGACTCGACCCGCACCGGGTAGAACTTGCCCTCGGTGGCGATGTGGATGGTCGACTCCTCGCCGTCCGCGTCCTTGTTCTTGAGGCTGAACGTCTTCTGGCCGTTGACGGTGCCGGCCGAGCCCTTGGTGGAGGTGCTCTTGGAGCCGTCCTCCTCCAGGAGCTTCTTGGTGAAGACGCTCAGGTTGCAGACCGAGGCGAGGCTCTTCATCTCCTGGTCGTTGTCGAAACCGGTCAGGTAGCGGCCCTTGAACAGCTCGGCGGCCTTCGCGCCGTCCGGGCCGGCGATGGCCTTCCAGAACTCCTGGTCGGGCTTCATGAACGACTGCTTGCCGTCGCTGATGAGCTCGAACTTGCCCATCCCGGGCATGCTCATCGAGCCCGTGCACTGGCCCTTGGTGTCGAGCGCGATGTCCATGGCCATCTTGCCGTCGGAGTCCGTCATGCTGCCGACGATCTTGACCGACGTCGCGGCGGCCAGCGCGTCCTTGGCCTGCTTCTCGATCTCCTCGGCGCTCAGCTTGTCCGTGTCCAGCTTCGGCACGGAGGCGGCGGCCTTGTCGCCGCCGCCCTTGTTGTCGCCGCACGCGGCCGTGCCCGCTGCCAGGAGCAGGCAGATCGCGGCGGTGCTGGCAAGGCGCTTCGAGAGCATGGGTGTTTCCTAACTCGGCGCATCCAAATGCGTCCGAACGGGTGACTTGTGCCCTCAGTATGCTTTACGGCGCCTTTATCGGATCTTGTCGTGCGCCGGTGTTACCGCTTCGTGGCCGGGTCTTCGCGGAACCCGGACATGCGAAAGGCCCGGAGGACGAGTCCTCCGGGCCTTCCTGCTACTGAGTAGCGGGGACAGGATTTGAACCTGCGACCTCTGGGTTATGAGCCCAGCGAGCTACCGAGCTGCTCCACCCCGCGTCGGTGAACACAACGATACGTGGAAGTCGCGCGGATGGGAAATCGGTTCTTCAGGGGGCCCGCACCGGCACCTTCGGACGCCGCCCCCCGTGCCGGGCGGTCCGGGCCCTGGCCCAGGCGGCGAAGCAGAGCAGCGCGGCGAAGCAGGGCACCATCAGCAGCGCGTAGACCAGCAGGAAGCCGTGCGTGCCGAGGTCGGCGGCCGCGTTCCAGGTGCCGTGCAGGGCCATCGCGAGCAGCAGCCCGGCCGGTGCGGCCAGCCGGGCCAGCCAGCGGCGGCCGGTGGTGAGGGTGACGGCCAGGCCCAGCCCGGTCAGCGCGGTGAACAGCGGGTGGGCGAAGGGGGAGAGCAGGGCGCGCAGGACGAAGGTCTGCACGGTGCTGTCGAAGTCGCGCAGGCTGGGCGGCTCGCCGAGGCCGATGCTGTCCAGCCGCTGCTGCTGGTCGTCGGTGAACGCGCGCCCCAGGTAGAGCGCGTTCTCGGTGAAGGCGAAGCCGCAGGCGGTGATCCCGCCGAGGACGACCCCGGCCGCCAGCGTGCGGGGGCGGGCCCGGGCGCGCGGCCGGTCGTGGGTCAGCGGGTACGGGCGCAGGTAGGGCAGCGGGCGCAGGTAGGGGCGCAGCCGGCCCCGGGCGTGCGGCAGGGCGGGCCGCCGGTCGTACGGGCGCGGCTGCCGGGGGCCGGGCAGCCGGCGCAGCACGGTCGCGCAGGGGCGGTCGGTGCGGTGGCCGCGGCAGCGGAGCCGCTGGCCGAGCGGGAGCAGCAGGACGAGCAGGGCGGCGCCCTTGGCGCTCTCCTCGATCACCGGGGTGACCAGGTCGGCGCCCAGCACCTCGCCCAGCGTGCCCTGGTGGGCGGTCAGGTAGCTGTTGGTCCAGCCGTTGGCGAGGATCGCGGCGGTGGTCGCCGCGAAGGCGCCCCAGCCGAGGCAGAACACGGTGTGCCGCAGCGGCACCCGGGCGGTCAGGTTGAGCCAGGCGAGGCCGCCGAGCACGAACGGCAGCGGGATCATCGCCAGGCCGAGGCCGACCAGCAGTCCGGTGGTCCCGGTCTGGCGGCGCACCAGGTGCAGGATCAGCACACCGCAGCCGGCCAGTGCCAGCACGGCGGTCGCGGTGACCGAGGAGAGCGCGACCGAGCGGGTCGGCCGCGGCGGCCGGAGCCCGGCGGCCCCGGCCGGAACGGGCGGCCCGGGCACGATCCGGTGGGCCCGGCGCCTCCGGGGCCCCGGAATGGTGCGGGTGCCGGCGGTGCGCGTGGGCATCTCTCGGGCGTCGGCGGCGGCGGCCTGGACGGTGGTCCGGTACCCGCCGTCGGACGGGCTGCTCACCCGGCACAGGGTAGGCCAAGGCGGCGGGCCGCCGGGAGGACTCGGTACGAATCCCCCCGGACGGATCCGCTGGGAGCGGGCCGGGCGGGGCCGGCGCGGGCGCCGGGTCGAACACCCGGCGCCGGCTCAGCGGCGGCGGAACAGCAGGTCGTGCACCACATGGCCCTTGGCGAGGCCGGCCCGTTCGAACTTGGTGACCGGTCGCCAGTCGGGGCGCGGCGCGTAGCCGGGGATGCTGCCGTCCGGGTGGTCCGCGGGCTCCAGCCAGCCGGTGCCGTCACCCTCGGGGTGCAGGTTCTCCAGCTCGGGCGAGGCGGAGAGCACCTCCAGCATCTGCTCGGCGTACGGCTCCCAGTCGGTGGCGCAGTGCACCAGGGCGCCGGGGGCGAGCCGGGGCAGCACCAGGTCCAGGAAGGACGGCTGGACCAGCCGGCGCTTGTGGTGCTTGGGCTTGGGCCACGGGTCGGCGAAGTAGACCCGCAGACCGGCCAGCGAGGCGTCGGGCAGCATGTCGCGCAGCAGGATCACGGCGTCGCCGGCGGCGAGCCGGACGTTCTGCGAGCCGTCGCGCTCCAGCATCCCGAGCAGGTTGCCGTGGCCGGGGGTGTGGACGTCGGCGGCGAGGATGCCCATGGCCGGGTCGGCGGCGGCCATCGCGGCGGTGGTCTCGCCCATGCCGAAGCCGATCTCCAGGGTGACCGGGAGGCCGCCGAAGAGCTCGCCCAGGTCGAGCGGGCTGCCGTCGATCGCGATGCCGTACGTCTCCCAGCCCCGGTCCAGCGCGCCCGCCTGGGCGTTGGTCATCCGGCCCCGGCGCGGCTGGAAGCTGCGGATGCGCCGCTCGCTGTGCTGGGCCTCGGTGGCCCGGTGCGGGTACATCGGCGCGGGGTAGCCGGCCGGCGCGGCGGAGAGCCGGGCGGACGGCGATTGCTGGGGGATCGGGGCGGTGGCAGTCACAATCACCCGAGTCTACGGGGCCGTGCGGCGCGGGCCGCAGGGCCTGTGACGCACGCGACGCGGGGCGGTCGCAGGGCCCGTGACGCACGTGACGCGGGGCGGTCGCCCGCGCGGGAGGCCGGACCGGCCGGCCTCCCGCGCCCGTGGGCCGCCCGCTCCTCACCCGCCCGCCTCCAGCGCGGCCAGCGCCCGGCGGGCCACCTCGCGGCCGATCGGCAGCGAGGCGGTGGCCGCCGGGGAGGGCGCGTTCAGCACGTGCACCAGCCGGCGGGTGGAGCGCGGGTCGTCCGGGTCGAAGCCGGCGAAGGCGAAGTCGTCCAGCAGGGCGCCGTCCCGGGTCACCGCCTGGGCCCGTACCCCCGCGGTGGCCGGGACGAGGTCCTCTGCGGTGACGGCCGGCAGCAGCCGCCGGACGGCCGTGGTGAACGCCCGCTTGGAGAGCGAGCGGTGCAGCTCGCCGAGCTCGTACCGCCAGTGCCGGCGGGCGATCTGCCAGGTGCCGGGGAAGGCGATCGTGCCGGCCAGGTCGCGCGGGCGGACGGTGCGCCAGTCGTAGCCCTCGCGGGCCAGCGCGGGCACCGCGTTCGGGCCGACGTGCACGTCGCCGTGGATGCCCCGGGTCAGGTGCACGCCGAGGAAGGGGAACGCCGGGTCGGGCACCGGGTAGACCAGGCCGCGCACCAGCTCCCGCCGCTCCTTGGCGAGTTCGTAGTACTCCCCGCGGAACGGCACGATCCGCACGCCGGGGTCGTCGCCGGCCAGCCGGGCGATCCGGTCGCTGTGCAGGCCCGCGCAGTTCACCAGCACCCGGCAGCGCAGTTCGCCGGTGGAGGTCCGCACCGTCACGCCGTCGGCGCGACGGGCGACCGCCCGCAGCTCGGTGCCGGTCCGCAGCTCGGCGCCGGCCTCCCGGGCCAGCCGGGCGTAGGTGCCGGCCACGGCCGGGAAGTCGCAGATGCCGGTGGTGCCGATGTGCAGCCCGGCGATGCCGGTGACCTCCGGCTCGTACCCGGTGATGCCGGCCCGGTCCAGCTCGGTGACCGGGATGCCGTTCTCCCGGCCGCGCTCGGCCAGCGCCCGCAGCCGCGGGAGTTCGGCCGGGTCGGTGGCCACGATCAGTTTGCCGGTCACCTCGTACGGGATGTCGTGGCTGCGGCAGAACCCCACCATCTCGGCGGCGCCCGCGACGGCGTACCGGGCCTTGAGCGAGCCCGGCCGGTAGTAGACGCCGCTGTGGATGACCCCGCTGTTGCGGCCGGTCTGGTGCGCCGCGAAACCGGTCTCCTTCTCCAGCACCGCGAGCCGCAGCCCGGGCCGTTCCCGGGTCAGCGCGTACGCCGTGGAGAGTCCGACGATCCCCCCGCCCACCACCAGCACGTCGACGTCGTACGTCACCGCTCGCTCCCTCGCTCGCCCGGCGCCCTCCTCGCCCCCCGTCGGGCAGGGGGCCCCGGCCCGCCCGCCGCCGATGCTGCCACGGCGGACGGTGCCGGTCGAGGGGGCCTCAGCGCGCCCGCCGCTCCAGCCACGGCCAGGTCGCGTCGCGCCGGCCTCCGGCAGCGGGATCTGCCGGAAGGCGGCGTCGCCCGGGCCGCCGCAGGTGTGCCGGCTGGCCGTGCCGCTGGGGCCGTGGCCGGTCGCGTAGCCGGCCGGGTTCCAGGTGTAGACGGGCACCCGGGCCGGGACGGCGGCCACGGGCCCCTCTCCCCCGGCCCGGCGGCCGGGCGGCGCCCCCGGCCCGTAGCCGCCCGCCATCGCTCACGCCGGGGCGACGATCACCGCGCGCGCCCGTTCCGTCAACTCCCGTACCCGGCGCTCACCCTGGAAGGGTTCGAGGCGGCGGAGCATCTCCACCACGTACTCGCGGCTGCGCTGGGAGGAGATCCGCCCGGCCACCTCGACGGCCCGTTCGCCGGCCGCCACCGCCGCGTCCAGGTTGCCCGCCTCGGCCTCGGCCATCGCCGAGACCACCAGCCGCAGCCCGTGCGAGCGGACGAAGCCCTCGGTGGGCCGGGCCAGCGCCTCCCGGGTGAACTGCCGGACCTTGGAGGGCACTCCGAGGTCGCGGAAGCACTCGGCGGCGTCGGCGGCGAGCCGGTCGTAGGCGTAGAAGTCGATCCACGCCGGATCGGGATCCCCGGCGCGTGCCCGTTCGAGTGCGCTCTCCGCGGCCCCGAGCGCCGTCGCGCACGCCGCCGCGTTGCGGGCCTTGGCCTGGGCCCGTGCCTCGACCAGGTGGAAGAAGCTCATGGTGCGGGCGGTGGCCAGCCCCCGGTTGCGCTCCAGGGCGGCCTGGGCGAGGTCGACCGCCTCCTCGGCGAAGCCGCGGTAGCCGGCCTGCAGGCTCATCGAGGCCAGCACGTAGCCGCCGAGCGGCACGTCGGCCGCGGCCCGGGCCAGCCGCAGGGCCTGGATGTAGTAGCGCTGGGCGGCCTCGTGCTGGCCGGTGTCGAAGGCCATCCACCCGGCCAGCCGGGTGAGTTCGGCCGTCGCGCCGAACAGCGCCCGGCCGACGGCGTCGCTGTACGAGGCGAGCAGCAGCGGCGCCGCCTCCACCCGCAGGCACTCCGGCACCATCGACGAACGCCAGTCCCCGCCGCCGTACTTGGAGTCCCAGCGGCGGGCCTCCTGGGCCGCCTCGCGCAGCTTCGCGGCGTCCGAGTGGCCGACCCGGTACGAGCCCGCGTCGGCGGGCGTGCGCGGCGCCTCGCGGGCCACCGAGCCGTCCGCCGGGGTGATCAGCCAGCGGGAGACGGGAGTCGCGTACGCGGCGACCGAGAAGGTGCCGGCCAGGCTGTCGCTCCAGCGGCCGCCGCCGGGGCCGCGCCGCAGGTCGAGGTCGACCCGCCAGAGGTCGGTGGCCGAGCGGACCGCCTCGGAGACCTCGCGCGGGAAGGCCAGGCCGAGTTCGGGCGCCGGGTCGGTGTCGCCGAGGCCGATCTCCTCCAGCGGCACCGGCCGGCCGAGCTTGCCGCCGATCGCGGTGGCGATCAGGTGCGGGACGGGGCCCTGCGGGACCATGCCCTTGCTGACCCAGCGGGCCACCGAGGTCTTGTCGTAGCGCAGCGTCAGTCCGCGTTGGGCACCGAGGTCGTTGACCCGGCGGGCCAGGCCGGCGTTGCTGATCTGGGCGAGGGTCAGGAGCGTGCCGAGCCGTTCGTTCGGTCCTCGTGGGCTGACGGTCATGGTGGCGGCGGCACCTCCTGCGGCCTTGTGCGCGGGGCCCGGGCGGCACCGGGCCGTAGCTGCTGTACCTAGAGTAGTCGGACGCGTTCCGAGGGTTAAGAGGCCGCATTCCGGATGGCGGGATCGCGCACCCGGCGCCGGTCGGCGGGCGGTCGGGCGGGGTCGGGGCGGACCGCTCGGAACCGGCCGCGGCGGGTGGGTCCGGCCGCGCGCCGGAGCGTTGTGCTCCGGTCCCGTGTCGATGTGCGCCCGGCCGTGCCCCCTGGCCCGACCGGCTGGTCGGCGATTCGCTGGTGGTCGTGGGTCGGCCCGCCGTCGAGGACCCGGCGGGCCGGGGGATGCCGCCGTCTCAATCCCCGCGGACGGCGGCGGAGTCCGGGAGGGCATGCGGATGCCCTCCCGGGCCGAACGACGCCTTTCGGCCATGTGGCTATGGCCATGACAAGGCGTGCGCGAGGGCGGTCCGGGCCACGGAGGGGGAGGCCCGGCCCGCCCGGTCGGGACCGGCGCCCCGCGCCCGGAGCGCGAGCCGGCACCCGGCCGGCGGACGCGGACCGGAAACGCCAACTCCGGTCACGGGAAGGCCGACCGGTGGCACGATGTCTCCTGACGGCACGCCGGATCCGCGGTGGCGGCCGCCGCGGCGCGCCACGGGCCGGCCGGGGCTGCCCCCGGGGCCGGACGCGCCGCGCGGCGGCAGGTCCTCGTCCGGTGGAGGCGCGATGCGGTGGCTGACGGGCTGGAGCACGGGCGCGCCCCGAGCGGGCGCCCCGGCGCACGAGGCGCCCGGCGCGGTGGTGCCCATCGCCGCGCGCCCCCTGTGGACCGGCCCCAACCCGCTCTGGGCGGTCGGCGACTGGCGCCCCGAGGAGATCCGGCTCGCCACCCTCCGCCCCGGGGCCCCCGCGACCGTCATCACCGGCCCGGCCGGCCCCGACCCCGCCGAGGACACCCCCGCCACCACCCGCCTCGCCGTGCTCGGCCACTGCGGCGCCTCCGACGCCGAACTGGCCGCCGGCCTCGCCGCCGCCCGCGGCGGCGCCGTCCGCCACCTCACCGCCTGGCCCGGCAGCTACACGGTCGTCCTGCGCACCGGCACCCGCTCCACCGTGCTGCTCACCGACCTGGCCGGCGCCCAGCCCGTCTTCCACACCCCCTGGGCCGGCGGCACCGCGTACGCCACCGCAGCCCTCCCGCTCGCCGACCTGGTCGGCGCGCCGCTCGACACCGGCCACCTGGCCGCCCGGCTCGCCTGCCCCGAGTCCCCGGAGGCGCTCGGCACGAGCACCCCGTACCTCGGGGTGCAGCAGGTGCCGCCCGGCCACGCGCTGGCCGTCCGCGGCGGCCGCCCCTACCTCTCCGCGTACGACGAGCCCGGCGGGCCGGGCCGGCCGCGCGGCGAGGCGCCGGCCGTCCGCGAACTCACCCGCGCCCTGCTGGAGTCGGTCCGCTCCCGGGTCCGCACCCCCGCGCCCGGCGCCGACGGCGGGCGGGCCCGGCTGGGCGTCGACGTCTCGTACGGCACGGCGTCCGCCACCGTCGCCCTGCTCGCCGCCGCCGTCCCGCTCGCCCCGGCGCCCGGTCCGGGCGTCCCCGGGCGGCCGGCCGCCCCGGCCGGGGGCGCGGCGGCCAGGACCGGCGCGGTGAAGGGCTCCTGGGCCCGCCCGGCCGCCCGGACCAGGCCGGCCCCCGAACAACTGGCCGCCGTGACCCTCGGCGAGACCGGTGCGCCGGGCACCCTCGCCCTCACCCCCGACCTGCCCCGGTTGCGGCACACCGTCCTCGCCCCCGGCCCCGACACCCTCCCGTACGCCGGCCTGCGGGCCGACCAGGCCGGCCGGCTCACCGACGAGCCCGGCCCCGAACTGGTCGCCGCCGCCCGCGCGGAGGCCCGCTTCGACGCCGGCGGCACCGACCACCTCACCGGCTACGGCGCCCGCCAGGTCCTCGACGGGCACCCCGCCCGGCTCGCCGACCTGGTCCGGGCCGGCCGCCCGCGCGAACTGCTGCCCCCGGTCGCCGCCCTGGCCGGCGCCGACCGGGCCGCCGTCGGCGTGCTGGCCGGCGCCCTGCGCACCCCGCTCACCGTGGTCCGGGCCGCCCACCGGCTCTCCCGGATCCGCTACGCCGACGCGCTCGACGACGCCGCCGTGAAGCTGACGCTGCGCCACGTCCCGGACGGCGGCGGGACGGCCGGGTCGCGCTCGGCCGACGACCTGGCCTGGTGCGTCCCCGGCCCCGCGGCCCGCTGGCTCTCCGACGAGGCGCTCTCCGCGGTCGCCCTGCGGCTGCGGCTGGCGGCGCGCGAACCGGCGCCCGTCGAACCGCCGGGCGCGCGGCGGGCCCGGTACGCCCTCTACCGGCACGCGCGCGGGTTCCGCACCCTGGTGCACGCCGCCGAACAGCCCGGGCAGCGGCTGCACGCGCCGTTCCTGGACAACCAGGTGGTCCGCGCGGCCCGGCTGCTGCCCGACGACGTGCGGCTCCAGCCCGGCGCCCGGCCCGCCCTGCTGCACGCCGTGCTCACCGGCGCCGGCCGCACCGACCTGCCGCCGGACTGGGGCCGCGGGCGCCGCCCCGACCGCACCGCCACCACCCGGGCCGGGCTCCGGCTCGCCGCCGACGGCCTCGCCGAACTCTTCGACGCCCCGCTGCTCGCCGAGGCCGGGCTGATCGACCTGTCCGCCGTCCGGGCCGGCCTCGCCCGCTGCGCCGACCCCGCCACCCCGCTGCCGCCCGGCGACCTCGCGGGCCTCGCCGAGCTCGTCTCCGCCGAACTCTGGCTCCGCCGGGTCCGCGCCCGCCGCCACGGCGCCTGCTGGACCGGCCTGCCCACCGCCGAACGCCCCGCCCTCACCCCGGCGCGCTTCGCCTGACGCCGTGCCGTCCGGGGGCGGTGGCGGAAGCGGCGGCGGGAACCGTGCCGGAGGCGATGGCGGCCCGGCGGGGGGAGCGGCGCGCCCGGCGCGGCTGGCCCGTCCGGACGGCCGGGGCGGGCGAAGATGGCGCCGTCCCGTCCCGCTCCCGTGGAGGCCGTGGTGACCAGCGCCAGCCCGGATCCGACCGTTCCCGTCGTCCTGTCGGTGCTCGGCCGGCCGCCGACGGGCCGCACGCCCGGGGTGCTCGCCGCCTGTGACGGCTCGGACGGCTCGCTGTGGGCGCTGGACCGGGCGATGACCGAGGCGGAACGGTTCGGCCTGCCGCTGTACGTGCTCGCGGTGGTGAACCCGGCCCCGGGCGGCTACCCGCCGGGGATGGCCGAGCTGGTGCAGGAGAGCGTCGAGACGCTGGTCGAGAGCATGGCGGACGGCCTGCGCCGCTCGGTGGCCGCGGTCCAGCGGGCCCGGACCGCTCCGTACGAGGGGGAGCTGTCGCTGCACGTGGTGCTCGGCAACGTGATCGAGGTGCTGCTCGCCGCCTCGGCCCGGCAGCACACGCTGGTGGTCGGCACCCGTGGCAACGGCGGGTACGCCCGGCTGCTGCTGGGCTCGGTCAGCTCGGCGGCGGTGCACCACGCGGCCTGCCCGGTCCTGGTGGTGCCCGCCCCGCCGGGCCCGTGAGCCGCCGCGCCCGCAGTGGGCGCGGGAGGCGCGGGAGGCGCGGGAGGCGCGGGGGACGGCCAGGACGCCAGGAGCATCCCGCGCACGCCGGACGCCTCGGGCCCGGACGCCTCGGACGCCGGGAATGTCCGGAGATGGTTCACGGTTCACCTATCCCGGAAACCGTCCTCCCCACCCCTGGAGAACCCGCGTCATGAAGGTCGAGATCTACTCCGACATCGCCTGCCCCTGGTGCTACATCGGCAAGCGCCGCTTCGAGGAGGCGCTGGACGGCTTCGCGGGCAAGGAGGACGTCGAGGTGGTCTACCGGCCGTACCAGCTGGTGCCGGACGCCCCGGCCACGGCGAGCCCGCACCGCGCGTGGCTGGCCGAGCGCTACGGGCCGCAGTCCGTCGCGATGGACGCCCGGGTGGCCGAGCTGGGCCGCGCGGAGGGCATCACCTACGACTTCGACGCGGCGCTGCACGCCAACACCTTCCTCGGCCACCGGCTGCTGCACCTCGCCGAGACCGAGTACGGCGCGGCCGTCCAGGGGCGGCTGAAGGAGGCCCTGCTCAAGGCGCACTTCACCGACGGCGTGGACGTCGGCGACCGCGCCGCGCTCACCGAGGTGGCCGTCTCGGCCGGTCTGGACGGCGAGCGGGTGGCCGCCTACCTGGCCGGCGACGAGGGCGCCGCCGAGGTCCGCGCCCAGCTGGCCGAGGCCCGGGAGCTGGGCATCACCGCCGTGCCGACCTTCGTGTTCGAGGGCAAGTGGGCGGTCCAGGGCGGCCAGGAGGCCGAGACCTTCCGCAAGGTGCTGGAGCAGGTCGCCACCGAGATCGGCGAGCGCCGCCCGGTCCCGGTGCAGGTCGCCCCGGCCGGGGAGGCCTGCGCGGACGGCTCCTGCGCGATCTGAGCCGCGGGGTCCGCCGGGACCGCCGGACCCCGCAGCCCGTTCCACCGCGTCGGACGCGGGTCAGACGCACCGGAAGCGGGCCTCGGCCCAGTCCGCCGCGTTCAGCGCCGACCAGGCGCCGTGCGCCGGGGTGACCACCAGCCGGATCGTCTTCTGCCCGGCCAGCGGGACGCGCACCGGCACCGCCTCGTCCCCGGTGGCCAGCACCGGCGACCTCCAGAGCACGCTGCCGTCGCCGCCCTGGACGGAGAAGATCACCCCGCCGGGTGACGCGGTGAGGTCGTCCACCCCGGCCAGCGCGTCGAAGGACGTGCAACTGCGGTTGAGGTCGATCACCGTGGCGGCGGGCGCGTGCACGGTGATGCCGTGCGCGTGCCTGGTCCCGCCGATCCAGACGTGGTCGCGCTGCCAGAACCAGTCGCTGCCCTTCTGCCGGACGCTCGGGCCCGCCGGCGGCACCCGGTTCTTGCCGGGCTTCAGCACCGGAAGGTCGTCGGCCCAGAAGTCGGTCGGGTCGGGAGGCACCGGCGGGGTCGGGGTCGGGACCGGCGGAGGCGTCGGGGTGGGCACCACGGGCACGTCCGGCGTGGGCACCGGCGGCACGACCGGCGGCGGCACCACCGGGGCGGGGAGCTTGGGCCTGGGGGTGGCGGTCGGCGTGGGCGTCGGGACGGGCGGGGCCGGGCTGCTCGGCGCGGGCGGCGGCGGCACCGCCTTGGGCGGCCGGCTCGGCGGCGCCGTCGGGGCCGGCGTGGGCGACGGGCTCGGTGGCGGCTCCTCCGCGGGCGCCGGGTCGGCGCTGGTCGGGGCGGGGCTCGGCGGCGCCGGCGCGGCGGGCGGCGGCGCGGGCAGGGCGGGCGAGGAGGCCGGCGGAGCGGCCTGCGGGGGAGCCGGCTCGGGCGAGCCGGTCAGCGCGTACGCGGCGACGGCGGCCGCGGCCATCGCGACCGCGGCGGCGATCCCGGCCTTGGCCGCGGCGCCCAGGCCCTCGCCGGCCACCGCCGCGGCGGCCCCGCCACCGGAACCGGCCGACCCGCCGGCCGCTCCACCGGCGGCACCGGCGGTCGCACCGGCGCTCGCGCCTCCCGAAGTGGCCGCGGAGGTGGCCGCCGCCGTGCCGGCCGCCGCACCACCGACCGCCGCCGCTCCGCCCACGGCGGCCGCGGCGGCGCCGAACCCGCCGACGCCGATCCAGACCAGCACACCGCCGGGCAGCAGCGCCCGCAGCCCGTGGTTGATCTCGGACAGTTCCAGGCAGGCGGCCGTGCACCGCTCGCACTCCTTCAGGTGCCGGCCGACCTCCGCCGAGGCCCGCTTGCGCAGCGAGCCGCGCGCGTACGCGCCGAGCCGGTTGGCGTACGCCTGGCAGTCCCGGTCCTGGCTGCCCGAGACGTGGGCCTGCAGGAAGCCCGCGGCCAGCCGGTCGCGGGCCCGGTGCGCCTGGACGGCGGTGGCGTTGGCGGTCTTGCCGAGCAGCACCGCGACGGTCTTGGGGGACTCCCGTTCGACCTCGGTGTGCCAGAGCACCACCCGGTCGTCCTCGGGCAGTTCGGCGTAGGCCTGCATGACCATCCGCTGGTCGGCCATCGCCATCGCCCAGGCGTCGGCCCCCGGGTCGGCCAGGTCGAGGTCGACGGTGGCCGCCGAGGTCTGCGCGAACGCGCTGAAGTCGTCGACCAGTTGCTCGCGGCGTTCGCTGCGGGTCCAGGCGGCGGCGACGTTGCGCACCGCGGTCAGTAGGTAGGCGCGGACCGCGAACTCCGGGCCCTTGCCCGCCCGCAGCGCCTGCAGGGTGCGGGCGAACACCTCGCCGGCCAGGTCCTCGGCGGTGAAGCTGTCCCGGCAGCAGGTCCGCGCGTAGCGGCGCACCGAGTCGGCGTGCCGGCGGTAGATCTCCTCGTAGGCGGCGTCGTCGCCGGCCCGCACCCGGGCGGTCAGCTCGGCGTCGGAGGGCGGGCGTTCGCCGTCCACCGGGTCGGCGGGGGCGGGCACGGTCGGCCGGGCGGGGACGCCGTCGCCGACGAAGGCCTCGGGGGCGACCCGGCCCCGGCCGGCCGGGGCCTGGCCGGGGACGCGGGTGGACGGGAACGCGGCGGCGGAGGCGGAGAGCGTCTCGCGGCCGGGCATGCCGGCCTGGTCCGGCACCTGAGCCGGCAGCCCGGGGTGTCCGGGGTGCCCCGACGGCCCGGAGCGCTCCGGCAGGGCGCCGGGCGCGTGCCCCGGCGCGTGGCCCGCCGGTCCGGTGCCCGGAACGTCAGCCACGCCCTCCGGTCCGCCGGTGCCGGAGCGGCCGAAGTCGAGGCCGTACCCGTACTCGTTCTGTTCCTCGGCGCTCACAACGGACCCCAGATTCCACGACAGCCCCCGCGGTGTGGCAGGGCGCGTGGGGGTACGTGGGTGCACGAATCCCCGCTGCGCGGCGCCGAGCACGCGCGAACGGCGCGCATCGGGACATTGGCTCCAACCACGGGCAAAGGATGGCATAGCGCAGAGTTGGGCGGTAGCCGGACCGCCGGGACCCACTCTTCCGTGGGGCCCTCGTCCGTGTTCCGGCCCGCGCGCGACGCCGGGCGCATCGATGGTCCGCGCGGGCGCGCGCCGGCCGACGCGCGCCGGCCCGGCGCCCAACTCATCTGCCCGCGGCCGACGGAGGACACCCCCGCCCGGCCGGGGTCAGCGCGCCCGCAGCCCGTCCAGCAGGATCTGCAGCAGCCGGTCGCCCGGCCCGGCGGCAGGCTGACCGTCCGTCGGCCGGACACCCGGGCCCGCGAGCGGCGCGCCCGCCCGGCCCGTGACCGCCGCCGCCGCGAGCCCCGCCGCCGACGCGTGCACCGGCTCCGCGGCCACCGCGCGCGCGGCGTGCACCGGCACCGAGGCCGTCAGCACCAGCACCACGTCCGCCACCGTCACCCCGGGCCGCAGCTCACCGGCCGCGCCCGCGCGGGCCACCAGCGCGGCCAGCAACTGCAGCAGCAGCCGCGGGTCCGCGTCGGCCGCCGACGGCTCACCGTCGGCCTGCTGCTGCGCCCCGGCACCCCGCGACCCGGCGCCGCGTGGCTCGAACCGGCCCCCGTGGAAGCCGCCCGCGCCCGCCGGATCGCCGTACCGCTGCTCGGGCACCCGGCCCAGCTCCTCCGCGTACCGGAACGCCTCCGGAGGCAGCAGTCGCCCGGCCCCGCTGGACACCGCCCGCGCCAGGTACCCGGCCAGCGCCTCCCAGGCACCGCCGCCGCCGTACAGCGACTCGCGCGCCTGCGTGGTCAGCCAGGCCACCTCCTCGGCGGCGATCCGCTGGACCAGCACCTCCTTGCTCGGGAACCGCCGGTACACCGTGCCGACCCCGACCCCGGCCCGGCGCGCGACCTCCTCCATCGGTGCGCCGTAGCCGAACTCGCCGAACACCTCGCGGGCCGCCCGCAGCACGCTCTCCAGGTTCCGCCGGGCGTCCACCCGGAGCCGCGCCCCGGGTACCGGCCCACCACCGCCCTGCGGCGGCTCGGCCCGGTACGGCACCCCGGCGTACGCCACCCCGGCCTGCGCCGGCAGGTCCGCGGGGCCGCGTTGCTCCGGCACCACACCCTGGACGGCACGCGGTGCGTCCCGCCCCAACAGTCGCTCCTGCTCCATCATCCCAACTCTCCCCCGCAGGTGTCCGATCCCGGACCCTGTCGTCGCCCGCCCCTGCACCCCCCGGTGCAGCTCCGTCCGTCAGAAATGACCCGATGACCCATCGCTCGTGCCGCTGGTGCGCTCGTACTGCCCGGGTGCCGCCCGACCACGGACGCCGGACCCGGCCGCCGGACCGCACGCGCGAGACCGCAGACGCCTGAAGACCGCGCGCCCGAGGCCTCGTCCGGGGACTACCCTTCCCCGGATCACGGTGCCCCAGTCGGGCTCTCCCGCCAACGCTGGAACTGGCCGTAATGGCAGATCCACGGTGCGTCGCCGCCGATTGACATGGCGGTGGCCGCTCCGACACACAATCCGACCATAGTTCACGCCCGTTCGAAGCCGAAAGTGCGTCAGAAACTCACCCCGGCAGCACATCCGGCCCCGGGCGTCACTTCCGTCCCGGCCGCCTCGGTACGGACTGTGGACAAGAGGGCCCCCGCCGGTCCTTCATTGAGGGCGTGCGGGGGCCCGGCCGACGGCCGGCGGAAGGTCACTTCGGCAGGAGGTGCGCTATCAGGATCCTGATCGTCGGGGGCGGCTGCGCCGGGATGTCCGCCGCGCTGCACCTCCAGCGCGGACTGCGCGAGCGGCTCCGGCGCGGCGACGCGGAGATCACCGTGGTCGAACCGCAGCCCTACCTGACGTACCACCCGCTGCTCGCCGAGGTCGCGGCCGGCTCGATCGACCCCCGCCACGTGGTCGTCCCGCTGCGCCGCGCCCTCCCGGACTGCCGGGTGCTCACCGCGCGGATCACCCGGATCGAGCACGCCGCCCGCCGCGCCTGGGCCGACGCCGCCGCCCACGGCGAGCCGTCCGCCCCCGTCGAACTCGACTACGACGTCCTGGTGGTGGCCCCCGGTTCGGTCTCCCGGACGGCGCCCGTCCCCGGCCTGGCCGAACACGGCGTCGGCTTCTCCACCGTCGGCGAGGCGGTGAGCCTGCGCAACCACGTCCTGGAGCAGCTCGACCTCGCCTCCGCCACCCGCGACCCGGCCCTGCGCCAGGCCGCGCTCACCTTCGTCTTCGTCGGCGCGGGCTACGCCGGCGTCGGAGCACTCGCCGAACTCGAGGACATGGCCCGGACCGCGGTCCGCGGCTACCACAACATCAGCCCCGAGGACCTCCGCTGGGTGCTGGTCGAGGCCACCGACCGGATCCTCGCCGAGGAGTCCCCCGAGCTGGCCGCGCACACCCTGGCCCAACTCCGCGAGCGCAGCGTCGACGTCCGGCTGCGCACCACCCTGGAGTCGGCCGCCGGCCGGGTGATGGCGCTCTCCGACGGCAGCCGCTTCGCCGCCCGCACCCTGGTCTGGACGGCCGGGGTGCGCCCGTCCCCGCTGCTGCGCGACACCGACCTGCCGCTGGACACGTCGGGCCGGATCCGCTGCCTCGCGACCCTCCAGGTGGCCGGCCCGGACGGCCGCGCGCTGCCCGGGGCCTGGGCCGCCGGGGACGGCGCCGCCGTGCCCGACCCGCACGCCGAAGGGGCACCCTGCGCGCCCAACGCCCAGCACGCCTTCGCCCAGGCCGAACTGCTCGCCGCCAACGTGCTGGTCGCGCTGGACGGCGGCCCCCGGGCGGCGGGCATCGCCGAGTACCGGCCGGAGCGGGCCGCCTGCTCCACCTCGCTCGGCCTGCGCCGCGCCGTCGCGCACACCCGGCGGGGCGGCCGGCTGACCGGCCGGCGGGCCTGGTGGCTGCACCGAGCCCGGCACCTGCGCCGGCTGCCGAGCGCCGACCGGCGGGTGCGGGTGTTGGTGGACTGGCTGCTGGGTGGGCTGTTCTCCCGCGAGGTGGTCTCGCTCGGGGCGGTCGAGCACCCGCGTTCGGAGTTCGAGGCCGGATTCGGGCCGGCCCCGGGCGGCGGGCCCCGCCGTGACTGACCGGACGGCCGCGCCGGGCGCGCGCGACTTCCGGAATGGGGCCTCCGCCTGACAGGATCTCCCCAACGAGTCATTACCCCGTGTGTCAATGTGCACACAAAAAGTGATGATATGCCTGGAAATCGAGGAAGCGGCCGTCGTTTGAACCTCATGCGCTGGAGCGCCCGGCTCACCGGAGTCCCCTGGCGTGCCGCCCCACCGATCCGGGGCGGCACCGACCAGGGCGCGCCGACCGGCGACGTCGTGGTCCCCAGCCCACGCGACCCCACCAGCCTCGTCGGCCCGGCCGAGGCGCTCGACCCGCAACGGCCCCAGGACCTCCGCGAGGTCCTGAACCGCATCCCCGCCCCGGTCGCCGTCACCTACGGCCCCCTGCACCAGCTCGGCTACGCCAACCGCGCCTACCGCGAACTCTTCGGCGAGCGCCCCACCGGGCTGCCCGCCTGCGAGGCCCTGCCCGAACTCGGCACCATGGGCGTCCTGCCGCTGATGGACCAGGTGATCCGCGGCGGCCGCCCGCGCAGCGTCAAGGCCCGCTGCATCCTCGGCCTCACCGGCAACCGCTACTACAACGTCTCCTGCGTCCCGCTCACGCGCCACGAGCACCGCACCGAACCGGGCGAGACCGACGAACCCAAGGACGGCCCCACCGCCGGCGTCCTCATCTTCGCCGCCGAGGTCACCGACCAGGTCCTCGCCGCCACCCGCCTCCGCGAGGCCGAACGCCGCCAGCGCGAGGCCGCCGTCACCCTCCAGCGCAGCCTGCTCCCGCAGAAGCTGGACCAGCCGGCGGACCTCCGGGTCGCCGCCACCTACCAGCCCGGCGGCGCCGAGGCCGCGGTCGGCGGCGACTGGTACGACGTCATCGCCATCGACGGCGGCCGCACCGCACTCGTCATCGGCGACGTCATGGGCCGGGGCCTGCGGGCCGCCGCCGTCATGGGACAGCTCCGCACCGCCGTCCGCGCCTACGCCCGCCTCGACCTCCCGCCGCACGAGGTGATGCGCCTGCTCGACGGCCTCGCCATGGAGATCGACGCCAACCAGATCGCCACCTGCAGCTACGCCGTCTGGGACCCGCAGCGTCGCACCCTCACCTACGCCTCCGCCGGCCACCTCCCGATGCTGCTGCGCTGCCCCGACGGCACCGTCCTGCGCAGCGAGGAACAGAACGGCCCACCCCTGGGAACCGGCGGCGGCGTCCACCTCTCGCACACCCTGCGCCTGCTCCCCGGCACCACCGGCGTCCTCTATACCGACGGCCTGGTCGAACGGCGGGACGAGGACATCGACCAGGGCCTCGACCTGCTCGCCCGCACCCTCACCGGCGCGGTCGGCGCCCCCGAGGTCGTCTGCGCCCGCCTGCTCCGGGCGATGGGCGTGACCGCGGAGCACGACGACGACGTCGCCGTGCTCGCCTTCCAGCTGCCGGCGGAGGAGAGCCCCACCGAACCGGAAGCTGAACCAGGGGTTGACTCGCCCCCACGAGACGTCTAGTGTTCTTCGAGCTGCCTGGCAGGGAGCACCGGACACGCGTCTGCGCGGACGGTCCCGCGGCAGCCAATCCCTGGAAACACCACTTCCCAGTTCGGGCTGGGTCGCGTCTTGCCTTTTTCGGCTTTTGCGGCTCGGGCCTGTTGTGGCGTGTCCGTTTATATGGATTGCGGCTGGATTCGCTTTTCGGAGCGGGGTTCGGCTAGAGTTTGAAACGTCGGACGGGGCGTCAAGCCGCAGAAGACACCAGCGAGTTGGATGA